>WFTO01000266.1 GCA_015485435.1 Anaerolineae bacterium
GTGCCGGTAAATCGACTTTCATGAGCCTGCTCAATGGTGTTGCTCTCCCCACCCAGGGCAAGGTAAAAATATTCGGCTCTGAAGTCGTCAAGGAGAACTTGATTGAGATTCGCCGCCAGGTTGGAATCGTGTTTCAGGATCCCGACGATCAACTCTTCTGCCCGACGGTGTTCGATGATGTCGCCTTTGGCCCGCTCAATCTCGGCTTGCCCCGCGATGAGATCGAGCAGCGGGTGACCGAGGCGCTCGATACTGTCGGCCTGATCGGCTATGAAGAGCGCTCTTCATTTCATCTCTCTTTCGGTGAGCGAAAGCGTTTGGCCTTGGCCACGGTGCTCTCTTATCAGCCCGACATTCTGGTGTTCGATGAGCCCTCCACCAATATGGATCCGCTCAATCGTCGCAAACTGATCAAATGGCTGGCCAATTCGGACAAGACCATTTTGCTCTGCACCCACGATCTCGATATAGCCCTCGATGTCTGTGATCGCTGCCTGATGCTGGCGGATGGCCATTTCGTCGCCGATGGCCAGGCCTCGGATATTCTCTATAACCGCCAACTATTGGAAGAGAATCATCTCGAGTTGCCGCTGGCGTTAATGACTCACGAGCTGCTTCACGACAAATTGAGCAAGGGTGAGATGGATGCCGAACACAAACGCATCATCGCCAAGTTTCTCCACGCCCATCGTCACTCCCACGGCCCCGATGATCATGAGCATGTACACATTCACTTTCATTCCCATGAGCATGATCACATGCACACCAGGGTGGGGGATGAGCATATTCACGATACGATCCGCGTTGAGCTGGAAGAAGATGAGGAGCAGGGGAGTGGTGCTGGAGGCGCTAAACCCCATTCCCGCAATCACGCGCATGACCACCCGGAGAAGTCTTAGCTTCTATGAGTTCAGCTGGTCAAGTTGATCTTTGGTGATGATATTGCAGCGCTGAGTGACTTCGTCGAAAAGGATAAAGACCTGCTTATTTAGCAGTTGCTGTCTTACCTGTTCAACTTTATCCGCCAAGCTAAATTCCATTTCACCGTAATCTGTTCCCTCGCGGGTAATGAACTCCTCGATGACACCTTGAAGCGCCTCGGGGCTGAGTTCTTGGAAGGGGATGATCATCGCCGATTATGCGCGCTTGGCTTCAGCTTCATGGGGAAGGTGCACTTCTTCGACAATACCGGCTTGAGGGTCGTTATAGGTCGCCATATCGATACTGTTTTCACTGCGGGCAACAATGGTGGTGACTGTTGCATCGCCAGTAACGTTGACTGCGGTGCGCATCATATCCAGGAGCCGATCAACGCCCATGATGAGGGCAATACCCTCAACAGGCAGACCAACCTGGTTGAGCACCATTGCCAACATAATCAAGCCTACGCCGGGGACACCCGCGGTGCCGATTGAGGCGAGCACAGCCATGCCGATGACGGTGAGATAGCCCGTTAGGCCCAACTCAATTCCGTAGACATTGGCAATAAATACCGTGGCCACACCCTGCATGATGGCCGTTCCATCCATATTGATCGTCGCGCCGAAGGGGACAATGAAAGAGGCGGTGGAGTTATCGACGCCAAGGCGTTTCTCAGTGGTTCTCAAGGTTACGGGAATGGTTGCGTTGGAACTCGATGTGCTAAAGGCAAATACCTGCACCGCGCGCATTTTCTTGAGAAACGTTAGAGGATTAACCCGGCCAAGGAGCCTGAGCAGAAGCATCAATGTACCTGTGGCGTGGAGAATCAGCACAATGGCAACGGTGCCAAAGTAACTGATCATGGGGACGATCAGCCCCAGTCCCTGTTGCGAGAAGGTCTTGGCCATTAGCGCGAAGACGCCATAGGGAGCGATGTTCATGACCAGAGTCACCAACTGCATCATCACGTCATTGAGCTTCTCGGCTCCTTCATGAATCGATTTGCCCCGTTCGCCCACCATAAGAATGCAGATACCAAATAGAATAGTGAAAAAGATAATCTGCAACATATTGCCTTCAGCATAGGCGGCAACCGGATTGCTGGGAACGATGTTGATGAGTACCTGGGTCAGCGGCGGCGCTTCAGGGGCACTGAAGGATTGGGATGCCTTGGCCATCTCAAAGCCCTGACCCGGCGCAATAATTGTCGCTACACCGATGGCCAAACTAATGGCCAAGGCTGTGGTGAGCAAAAAGAGAGCAAATGACTTGAAACCGACGCGCCCCAATTTGTTGATGTCTCCCAAACCGCATACACCACAAATCAGAGAGAAGGTCACCAACGGCACTACCAGCATCTTCAACATATTGATGAATATTGCACCCGTCACGTGAAACAGGCCCGCAACGATATAGGTTTGAATAAACTCGACCTCGCTGGCGAAGGCATTGATCAGGCTACCGACCACCAGGCCTGCCACCATCCAGATCAGAATCTTGGTCGTCATGGTCATCTTTTTCATAAGCTTCAACCGCGGGATTTGAAAAACCGAATTGTTACAGCGACACAGAACTGATGGGGTCCTGGTGGATCACCACATCGGCATTGGGAAATTCCTTTTTGATCTTGGCTTCAACCTCGTCGGCAATGGCATGCGCCTCGATCAGCGGTAGCTCGTCGTCCATCTCCAGGTGGAGCTGAATGATTTCGCTGCGCCCGGACAATCGTGTACGTAAATCGTGGAAGCCATGGACGCGGGGATGGCCTTCAATCAACTGTTCGATGCGCTGGCGCTGCTCGTCTGGCAGTTCCCGGTCGATCAGTTGATGAAAAGCCTCCTCACCAATCTCCCAGGCGTTGTATAGAATATAGCCGCCAATGGCGATGGCAAAGAAAGGATCAATTCCCGACCATCCATAATGGGAGAGTACCAGTGCGAAAATAATCGCGATGTTAACCAGAAGATCAGTCTTATAGTGTAGGGCATCAGCCTTAATGGCGGATGAACCGGTCTTTCCCACGACATAATGTTGATACGTCACTAGCGCCAGTGTGGCAGCAATGGAAAAAAGCATCACATATACGCCCACTTCCACATCTTCCAAT
>WFTO01000267.1 GCA_015485435.1 Anaerolineae bacterium
ATAAAATCTACGCGGAAAGCTTTTTGGGCGAGGATCATCTAGAGCGCATCCTTGCAGAAGCCCAGACTATGATTCGAACCCTTTTTCAAATGCTCGACTCCCCCAACTCAGTGTCCTAATCCCTTTTTATGCTCGAATCGCTTCGCTCTCGCCCTTACAGCATCCGCACCAAACTCCTGGTCGCCGTGATGCTTGTGATGCTGGTGCCGTTGTTGGGCACGGCGCTCTATGGCAATTGGTTCACAGGCAGCATCATCAAAGACAAAGCCATTGAATCCTCGCATAACGAACTCAATCGACGCGCCCAACAGATCGAAACGTACCTCGACGGCAACAAAAATGACATCCGTTATCTGGCGCACATGCACAGCTTAAACCAATATTTGGACGCGACAATGGCTGGGGATGAGGAGAACAGGGAACGTTGGCGGCAACAACTAGAGCAGGATTTTTTGATCTTTTCTTCCGCTCATCCTGATTATTATCAAGTTCGTTACCTGAACGCCATCGGCCAAGAAATCGCTCGAGTCGACACATTTGACGGACGAACCCGTATCGTCGATAGAGAACGATTGCAGAACAAAAGGCATCGTTATTACTTTATCGAAGGCGTGAAGCTTGCACCCGGCGACATTTACATCTCGCCCTTAGATCTCAACCGAGAATTTGGTGAACTCGAAATACCCTTTCATCCGGTGATTCGCTACGTCACACCTGTCTACCGATACAACACGTTCCAGGGCGTGATTGTCATCAACGTGGAAGGAGAGGCGATCCTGCGCTTTGCCAAACCGTCAAGCGATCCTCACGCCCAAGTGCTCATGGTGGATCAAGATGGTTACTATCTCATGCATCCTGACGACGCCAAGCGCTGGGGAGGGCCCACCGATCTGGATACGGGAGAATCGGTGAAATGGGACTTCCCCAAAACCGCAAGTCAGATTCTATCTGGACGTGCAGGGGATGTGGTGGAAGACGGCAAAGTGGTGATTTATACCCCCGTCCGTTACTGGCTCACATCCCCAGAGCGTTTTTGGGTGCTGATGCAAGTGGAACCAGTGAACAAACTCCTGGCGCCATTGATTGACTTTCGCATCACGGCTGGATTGATCCTCATTGCGGCAATCTTGCTGGGATTCGGAATGACCTATGCATTGGCCCGCAACTTCACAAACCCCGTGCTTGCTCTTCAACGGGGCGTTCAGCGTTTGGCCCAGGGGGAATTTTCCGAACAACTCCCCACCCTCTCCCAAGATGAAATCGGCCAATTAACGGTCTCGTTCAACGAAATGGCGCAAATGATCCGGGGCTATCTTGACCAAATGGATCAACTCCAGCGCCTGGGTTTGAAGATCAGCTCTCATGTAGAGCGGGATGAAATCCTGGCCCTGGTCATCGAGACCATCCGCGAACTCTTGCCCATCAAGGATGTAAACATCTATTGCGTCGAAATCCACGATGATGAAATCGAATACCAGATGGTGGCCAGCGCTTCAGAACACGTCTCCGCTCGCACCCCTTTGGATGAAGAATTGCTCATCGAGGCCAGCAACATGCAGATCGGCGAAATCGCCCCTCATCGAACAGGACAATGGGCTGTATGTTATGCGCCATTGCGGATTAGCGCCAGTCGACGAGCGGTTGTCGAGTTGGTGGGTGTCTCGCAAGAGGTGTTGGATTCCTGGCATTGTAAACTCTTCTCCACCCTCATGGCCCAGGGTTCCATCGCCCTGGAAAATGCCGACCTCTATCAACGCTTGGCCCACCATCGACAACAGCTCCAGCAATTGGTCAGTGAATTGATTACCGCCCAGGAAGAGGAGCGACGCGTGGTTGCTTATGACATTCATGATGGCTTATTGCAGTATCTGGTGGCCGCTCGCCTTCTCTTGCGCAACTACGCGGCCATGGCAGAAAAAAACCCTGCTTCCGCTCGCCAACTACTAGAAGCAGGCATGGAACAGGTTGCAACGGCCATCAGCGAAGGCCGTCGCATCATTGAAGGCATGCGACCGACCCTGTTGGATGACCTGGGCTTGGAAGCCGCGGTCAGAGAAGTGGCCACAGGCATGGCGCGACGAGCAGACTGGCGTCTTACCTTGGATCTGACATTGCATGAAACTGAGCTTCCCCCCGAAACAGAAATCGCGGCCTTCCGCATCATTCAAGAAGCATTAACCAATGCGTATAAATATGCACGCGGACAGCAGATATTGGTCAGACTGGCCATAGAAGGGGAAACATTGACCATACTCGTGCAAGATTGGGGCCAAGGATTTGAACTGGCAGAAGTCAATGCAAATTACGGCCATGTGGGACTGGTCGCAATGCAGGAACGAGCGCGGCTGGTTGGAGGCATCTGCACGATCACCAGCCGCCCGGGCGCAGGCGTCCGCGTGTTTGTACGCCTTCCCCTCAATCTCGAAGCAGGAGGACTAACCGAAGATGTCGAAGATACGCGTGATCATTGCTGACGATCATGGTGTTGTACGCGCAGGATTGCGCGGCCTCTTGGCCAGCGCCAATCTGGAAGTAGTGGCTGAGGCTTCGACCGGACGCGAGGCGGTCGCATTGGTGCAGGAGCACCATCCAGATGTGGTTTTGATGGATGTGCGCATGCCCGACATGGATGGCTTGCAGGCATTGCGGATGATCAAATCCACCATGCCCGAAGTCAGCGTGGTGATGCTAACCGTATACGCGAATAGCGAATATCTCTCGCGGGCCGTTGCCGCGGGTGCAGCGGGCTATTTACTCAAAGACGCCGATCCTGAAGAAATCCCCCGAATGGTTCGCGCGGCTGCAGAAGGAGAGGTCGTCATCGATTCCGACCTGCTGCAATCCATCCTCGCCCATACGCCGGTTTCGGAGCCTTCATCCCTGGCCCAAGTCGACTTAACCCAACAAGAACTACGCGTTCTAAAACTTCTGGCTTTGGGATTCAACAACGACGCCATCGCAGAAACCCTGGTGGTCAGCCGGAATACCGTCAAAACCCATGTCAGACATATCTTTGAAAAGCTTGGGG
Source organism: Anaerolineae bacterium (assembly GCA_015485435.1). Lineage (GTDB taxonomy): Bacteria > Chloroflexota > Anaerolineae > J102 > J102 > M2005. The sequence goes on from WFTO01000267.1 coordinate 3,029, forward strand.
TTTCCGATCGTACCCAGGCTGCAGTTTGGGCCGTCCGCCATGGCTTGGTGGAGTAACCGGGTGGCTTGTCCAGTATATAGGATAAAAGTGAAGCTGTTGCCTCGAAGCCAGCTTTTTGGGATAATAGAACACTGTATGACACACTACGTTAAAAACATCCCATCGGTACGCCCGCCCCTCATGACGCCCGGGGAATGCATTGCTTGATAAACGCCCCACGATAGCTTTACACAAGAGACAAGGACCTTTCCAATGAGCACCCACGAACCATTCCAGAATCACTCCCCTGCAGAACAGGTCACCCTGAGCCGCAGCCTTTCCCTCTTCACGATAACCATGATCGGCGTTGGTGCTATGATCGGCGCCGGCATTTTTGTGCTGACTGGCATCGCCGCCGGGGTCGCAGGCCCAGCCCTGGTGCTGGCATTCGCGCTCAATGGCCTGGTCGCACTTCTGACAGCCGCAGCCTATGCCGAGCTGGGCTCGGCATTTCCGGAGGCGGGCGGAGGGTACCTATGGGTCAAAGAAGGTCTGGGAGGTGGAAATGGCTTTCTTGCGGGGTGGATGAGCTGGTTCGCACACGCCGTCGCCGGAAGCCTTTATGCATTGGCGTTTGGGCGTTTTACGGTGGAACTGATGGACATGGCGGGTTTGCCGGACTATGGTTTTTCAATCCATGAACGCACCTTGGTTTTTATGACCATTATTATCATTCTGTTTACATACATCAACTATCGCGGTGCATCTGAGACGGGCACGGTTGGCAACATCATCACTATCACCAAGATTATTATCCTGGGGCTGTTCATTATTTTTGGCATCCTGGCCATGCTCCGGACCGACGCCTGGCATGAACGATTCACAACAGAATTCCTGCCAAATGGCTTTTTAGGCGTGCTCATGGCCATGGGGCTGACCTTTATCGCCTTTGAAGGATATGAGATCATCGCGCAATCGGGCGAAGAGGTCATCAATCCTCAACGCAACGTCCCACGAGCGATCTTCTTTTCCATTCTGATCGCTGTCTCCATCTACATCCTAGTGAGCATTACCGCGATTGGAGCCACCACACCGCCGCCGGGGATGAAAGTTTGGGAATATCTGGCAGAAAAGAAGGAGATCGCAGTAGTTGAGGTGGCGCAACAGACGTTCCCCTTTGGCATTGGCGCCATCATCCTGCTATTCAGCGGCCTTGTGTCCACCATGTCTGCACTGAACGCCACCACCTACTCCTCCTCGCGCGTCTCCTTTGCCATGGGGCGAGTTCGCAACCTGCCGTACTTCTTCTCAAAAATCCACCCAGATCGCCACACACCCTATATTGCAGTCCTGCTTTCCGGTGGCTTAATGCTTCTGATGGCCTGGTCACTCCCTATTGAGGAAGTCGCAGCCGCCGCGGACGTCATGTTTTTGTTGTTATTCTTGCAAGTTAACGTAGCGGTGATGACGCTTCGGCACAAGATGCCTGAGTTGGAGCGGGGCTGGTTAATCCCCTGGTTTCCTCTCATCCCAATTCTGGCCATTTTGGCCAATGCAGGGCTGGCGCTGTTCCTATTCTTCTACAGCCCTCGCGCCTGGATCACAGCCATTGGCTGGATCGTCGTGGGCATGCTGGCCTATTACATCTACTTCCGCAACGTAGAACTTAAAGAAAAACCCAAAGAGATTCTGCTTGAAGAAGTGGTCGTGGTCAGTTCAGAATATTCCGTGTTGGTGCCCGTGGCTACCGTGGAACAAGCCCACAAATTGGGCCGAATCGGTGCCATGCTCGCAGCCGCCAACAGCGGAGAGGTTTTGGCCCTCCATGTGGTGCAGGTGCCCCCACAACTTACCTTGGGAGAAGGCCGCGTTTTATTGAAGGAAGGGCGCATGTACCTTGATGCGGTCATCGAAGAGGCCAAAAAGTTTGAGGTGCCTGTCCACACCTTGATCCGCATCGGACGAAAAGTTCATGAGGCCATCCGTCAAACTGTGGATGAAAACGCTTCAGATTTGATCGTGCTGGGGTGGCCGGGATATACCAACAGCTCGGGCAAGATTTTTGGGTCCGTGATTGATCCTCTGGTGGATAACCCTCCCACCGATGTCGCGATTGTGCGCTACCGCGGCGACAACGATGAACGCCCGATTCGCACCATCTTTGTTCCGGTGGCTGGCGGTCCCAATAGCCGTCGTGCAGTGAGACTGGCCGTACAAATCGCTCAGGTCTCACCCGATGGACCGACAAAAGTCACCCTGGTACATGTCATTCCACCCAACGCCACCGAAGCCCACAAGGTTAGTGCTCAAAAGATCTTCCAATACACCCTTGAAGGATTGGACTATCCCCAGATCGAAACCCAACTGATCGTAGGGGAAAAGGTGGCCGACACAATTCTGGCAGCCGCCAAAGGGTATGATCTTGTGGTCATCGGAGCCACCGAAGAGCCATTGTTCAAAAACTTATTGGTGGGGAACATCGCTGAAACCGTGGCTAATCAGGCGGAAGTCACCACCATTATGGTTAAACGTCGCAGCAGCCGCTTGCATTCCGTCCTGCGTCAAACGGTTCTCATGCCGACAACAGGTGAAAAAATCAATGTGAATCGTGGAAAAGGCGCAAAGGGTTAGGCCACCAGGTTTGCGCCTATACAATGCCACCCCTATAATGAAAAAAGTCCAAACAAATCAACATCGACCATCCCTTTCAACGCCTGGGCCATCCCAGCGCATCGGCGCCGATCATTTCACAACGTATTGTTGACGTCGGTAATGCGGTTGACCAAGCGCATGCCACTGATCAACCGTTTACATTTGAGTTCATAAATCCAAGATGTCTTCCAAAGCACTTTATTGAGGGGATCATGATGAACGAAAAAATCACACACCTGACAACAATGGAGCTGTTTCAAGGCCTTTCTGAACAAGATCAGGAAGAGCTCGACCGCATGACCACGATGACCACCGTCAAAAAAGGTAAAATTTTTTATCGTCCTGAAGATAGCGGTGAAGTCATCTTTATTTTGAAAAAGGGTACTGTCCAACTATATCGAATCTCCCCTGAAGGGAAAAAGCTGGTCATTTACACCTTGAACGATGGCTCCATGTTTGGGGAAATGAGCCTGCTGGGACAACGTATGCATAACACCTTTGCCGAAGCCATTACCGATTGCACCATTTGCATTCTGAATCGTGACGATTTGGAACGCTTAATCCTGACCCACCCCAACATCGCCATGCGTATCTTGGAGATCACCGGCAATCGGTTACGAGAGACAGAGGAGCAACTCGAAGCCCTGGCGTTCAAGAGCATCCCCTCACGCCTGGCGACTTTGCTCCTTCGGCTCGCCCGAGAAGGCAATGAAATCACTGGCTTGACTCATCAGGACTTGGCCGAGATGATCGGCACGTACCGTGAAACCACCACACAAACCCTGAACGACATGAAAGCTCAAGGCATTTTGGAGATCGGTCGACGCCGGATCGTCATTCTGAACAAAGACAAACTGGTCGAAATATCTTTACGATAAAAGTGTTGGCAGACATTGCTTTCATCCTTCAGCCCAGACGCTCCTCTCATTCCCTTGCAAAATGCCCTTCAATTGGCGAGACCTAGCCATTGGAGTCCTTAGTGTTTGGTGGCGAATCACGAAACCCTGCACTGTTGGTGTGCGGGGTCTGATTTGGAATGAAGCTGGGGAGCTCTTATTGGTTCAACATAGTTATGGCGATCGGAAGTGGTTTCCTCCAGGTGGCGGACATCGTGGCCAGGAAAGCCCTGAAGAGACTTTGGTTCGTGAGATCCGTGAAGAAACCGGCCTTAGCGTTCGCATCCAAACATTGGTGGGCGTGTATCTTTACACTGGCCATTACAAACGAGATCACATCTATGTCTTCTCTTGCACGATAGACAAAGGCGCACCCAGATTGGTTGGGGGTGAGATCGCTGCGGTCCGGTGGTTTTCTCCAGATGCCCTACCCAATCCCCATATGGTCGGGTTAGAGCAAATCCTTGCAGATTGGCGACGTGGCGTAGCGGGGTTTGGTCGGATTCCAAAGCACCCATAAAATTGATCCAGGTCATAGACGTGTAATAGAATGAAGGTTACACTGAGAAAGCGCGAAGCATCACTTCGTGACTTCACCCCGAGGTAACTAACCCTATGCGTCGAATCATTTCCTTACTCCTGTTGGTTGTGTTTTTTGCTGCGGGGGCGTTATGGCCCCACGCCAGCCTGGCTCACGAAAAACCGGTGGTGCGGGCCGTGCTTTTCTACTCGCCCACATGCCCACATTGCCACAAAGTCATGCAAGAAGATCTGCCGCCATTGATCAAGAAATATGGCGATCAACTTCAAATCTTGATGATCGACGTCACAACACCAGGAGGAAGAGAGCTGTATTTTGCCGCTGCTGAGTCCGTGCCCATCCCCGAGGATAAGCGAGGGGTGCCCGCGTTGGTGGTCGGCGATGTTTTGCTGGTTGGCGATGTCGAAATCCCCGCAAAATTCCCGAGCATTATCGAGCAAGGGCTGGCTTCTGGCGGCATCGATTGGCCCCAGATACCCGGTTTGGATCGGGCGATCCAACAATATATGGCCAATCAAGGCGAGGGCGCAACGGCCAATGCAAACGTCAACCAAGTGGAAGTCAAAGCTATCAGCGAAATGAGCATCGCTGAACGGCTGGCGTTGGATCCCATTGCCAGCGCCATCGCCATTATCACACTGATTCTGATGCTGGCAATGCTGATTTGGGCGTTGATCTATTGGGCCCGCACCGGACTCCAACTGCAGCCTGGCCCCCGTTGGATGAACTGGGCCATTCCCCTATTGAGTCTCATTGGCGCGGGTATCGCACTCTACCTCAGCTATGTAGAAGCCACCGGCACGCGCGTCGTCTGCGGTCCTGTCGGCGATTGCAATGCCGTGCAACAGAGCGATTTCGCCCGGTTGTTTGG
>WFTO01000268.1 GCA_015485435.1 Anaerolineae bacterium
CAGTGTGGACCAGGCTGGCCCAAGCGCTGTATGCTTTTGGCCATGACATGTCGTTGGGTTTGGGTGGCCAACTCCGAATTCATAGGATGACACGGCGGCCCGATAAGTTCGGGCCTGCAACGCCGACGCGGGACAAGAGCCGTGACTACAACACCGGCTTTGGCGCGTATCGACGTTGCCTTCCCATAAGCGATGTGTAAAAAGAGTGGGGACGATGTCCGCTTTTCGTCGCCCCCACTCTTTCGCGCTTAGCGGGTGCCCTTGGCTGCCAATTCCTTCACCTGAGCGGCATTGGATTTATCCACAATGCCGGGGCCGGTGAGCACGGGTTGGCCGCCTCCGACGGTGTTCAGGTTCGTGTTGTAGAGATAGAGGAACACCACAGGCAGATAGCCCTGCAGATATTGCTGCTGATCGATGGCGAACATGATCTCGTCATTCATGATCGCATCCAACACGGCGGGGCTAAGATCGAAGGTGGCCAGTTTGACATCCTTACCGGTAGCCTTGATGGCGTCCAAAGCAGCACCTGCGATGTCGGGGTTTAGGGTGAGAATGCCATCTACGTCACCAGCGGCAATGAGTTTGTCTTGGATGCTGGCGCTGGTTCCCGCGATATCACGGGTGCCCGTGGTGGCGACATTGAAGCGTTCCACCTTGCCCTGGAATGTGTCTTCCAGACCATCACAGCGCTGCTCCAGACCAATATTGCCCTCTTCGTGGATGACACAGAGCACACTCTTCAGGCCCGCTTTGTTGAATTGCTCGCCCGCGCCCTGGCCTGCCACAAATTCGGTTTGGCCTACATGAGTGATGGCGCCCAATTCTTTGTAGACATCCACGCCCGAATTGATGGTGATCACGGGAATGCCGGCATCAACCGCACGTTTGACCGCATCTTTCAGAGCATCGGGGTTGGCCAGCGAGACGATGAGGCCGTCGACTTTGTCGCTGACATAGGTTTCCACCAATTGGGCTTGCTCGGTGGGATCGCCGCTGCCGCCAGATTTCAGGGTGATGCCGTAGGTGTCGGCGGCATCTTTGGCGCCGCGTTCCACCACGCCCCAGAAGCTATCTTCAGCGGGGTTGGAATGCACAGCCAGACCAAAGACCAGATTCGATTGCGCAACTTGGGGCGCTTCCGTGGGCGCTGCCGCTTCCGTAGGCTGTTCCACTGGCGCTGCCGCCTCGGTGGGTTGCTCCACGGGGGCCTGCGTAGCCGCCTCCTGCTGCGGGGCCTCGGTGGGGGCTGCCTGACCAGAACAAGCTGCCAGAGCCACGACTGCGATCAAAACAACCGTGAGGAATGCGAGTTTCTTGAGCATGAGAATTGCCTCCTTCTGAAGAGTGAAAAGTAAGGGGTTTTTTGAGGGTTTTTGGGTGGTTGGTTTTTTTTTGAGATGACGCCTCCTTTTTGTAACAGAATGGGAAGTTGAAAAGGGTTTGAAATTGGAAAGCGGTGAGGTTGTTCAGAATGATCTTGAAACAACCGGGCAACACCGCTTTTTTCGAATCAGATCAGTGGCGAGGTGGATGATCGGACAATGAATTTGCAAGCCAGCATTCGATTCTTGATGGTTTTTTCCTTCAGTAAATCCAACGCCATATTCATGGCGGCGCGGCCCATGGCCTCTCGGGGCTGATGCACGGTGGTCAACGGTGGCGTGACAAATTCCGTGGCTTCGATGTTGTCGAAACCGACCAGGCTTAAATCTTGAGGAATGCGAATGCCCATATCTCGTGCGGCCATCATGATCCCGATTGCGGTGAGATCGTTGTAAGCAAAAATCGCCGTGGGGTTGTGGGGCCAGAGCATCTCCAAGGCCCGACGCCCTACGGTCACATCCCGATTTTCTTGGGGAATGACTACCAGGTTGGGATCAGTGGTGATGCCCGCCTCCTCAAGGGCCATCTCATACCCGCGACGACGTTGCTTGGAGGAGTGTTCGCGGAACGAGGAGCCCACGTAGGCGATGCGGCGATGCCCTAGCGAAAGGAGATGCGCGGTGGCCTGGCGAGCGCCTTCCACCTGATCGCAGGAGATAGCGTATAAGTATTCGCTCTCGACCATGTTATTGACAAGAACTATGGGGACGCCGAAGCGTCGTAGATGTTCACTGTAATAACTCCCCACGCGCGAGGCGGTGACAATGACCGCGTCGACCCGCCGTTGACGCAAATTTTCTACAACGCTCATTTCCCGAGCCGGGTCCATGTGCGAAGCCCCCAACAGCACTGTGTAGCCCGCTTTACCAGCCACCTCCTCAATACCATCGATGATGCCAGCCACAAAAGGATCGGCGATGGTAGTGACCACGACTCCAACCGTTCTGGTGCGCCCGCGCACCAGGCTCTGGGCGAGCGCGTCAGGTGTATAGCCAAGCTCGTCCGCCAGGGCCAGAATGCGCGCTCGTGTTTCCTCGCTCATGCGTCCCGTGCCCTGCAGGGCACGGCTCACTGTCGAATGGCTCACGCCAGCCATCTCAGCGATATCCTTAATGGAGACGCGGCTTTTCATGAAGGTATCCTTTCGACTTCATGGCACCCGAGGTCACACGTGTGACCAGGCATAAAAAAGACATGAGCACACGTGTGCTCAATCTATTTGCCAGTATAGCAATCCAATGGCCGTTTGTCAAGAGGGTTTTGATCGATGATTGCCCATCTCTGATCAAAGTCGCGTCAGCCGTAGACGTTCGAGTTCACGCGGATCTCGAACGTTTGAGAATGGGGTGCTGCAATCGGCAGAATCACCGATTCGATCGACGTCTGGGGCGTCGCTGCGTATTTAAACACCGACGAAAAGTTTTGTCACCGTGGCCTTTGCGAGTTTGACATGCAAGGACGCCGTGTCTATACTGAAACCGCTCAACCTAGAGGGTGTACGCATGACCCAGCGATTGTCCGAAGCGAGTTCAGCCATCGACATAGTACCTGCACCGGAGGAGGCGCCGACCCTGTTAGCCAAACTCTGGCGTGTGTTCAGTCATCCCATTTTGTTGGTGGCGCTGATGGCCCTAGCCATGATCTTGATGGGAATTCATATTTGGATTCCTCAACTTCCCACCCCGCTGGCGAATGACCCCGTTGCTGCCTCCTCCTGGCTGGAGCGCATGGCCAATCAGTTTCCTGGGGGTGGGGCTTTAAGGGCGTTGGGTTTGTTCGATTTGGCCCACAACCTACCCTTCAGGGCCTTATTGGCCTTTTTAGCCGCGGTGTTGTTGTTGCGTTTCATAAACGGGCTCATACGCGTAATGCATGTGCATCGCCTGGCGCCACCCGTCCAATGGGTTCCTGGTCTTCATGCGTGGGATGTGGTCGTCTCAGACGCGGCAGTGACTTCCTCTTGGGAAGCGGCGTGTGGTTCTAGCTGTTCGCTTCCCCGCGTTCGTGTGATTGAGCTAGACGAAAGTCGTGAGCGGCTTTGTGATTGTCATCATCGCAAGCAGTGGTTGCATCTGTTTCTGGAGCTGGGGTTTATCGTTGCGCTGGCTTCATTGATGCTCAATTTGCATGCTGGTTGGCAGCTCGATGGATTGGCGCTCGATCCCGGTCAACATGCGTCTCTCGCACCCTATGTTAACAAAGATGTCCTGTTCAGTGAGGATGCCATGCAGATAGGGCTTTGTTGTCCGGCAGTGTCGGCGCCGTTAGATCAGGGGGGAGTAGCGGATGGCGGGATTTGGATGGCCGTGGATGCTCGCGGGCAAGCCGTCCATATCGCCCTGGCCAAAGGGACGGAGGCCTTGCAGCTACAAGCCATTGAAGAAAATGCTCGTATCGCACCACATCTGATTGTGCATTTTCCGGAAGTTCGGAGTGAGCGCGCCATTGCAGCGCCTGAGGCCAATCGGGCATTTCGGTTGGTGGCTCTGGGCGATGGCGCATTTTTGGTTCAGGTTCTGGGGCCGGGGAATGATGTGCTCACCTCCAAAGAAGTCAGTGGCGACAGCGTCCTGCCTATTGGAAAGGATTTGACTTTGCATATCGAGCCCACGCATTATGTGGTGCTGCGAGTGCAGGGCAGGCCCTGGACCTGGCTCTTATGGCCCGCCGCCTTGCTGGCCGCGGTGGGGATGTTTGCTCGTTGGCGGTGGCCCTATTGGCGGCTGGGCATCCGAAGCAATGAAGCGGGTTTCGCAGCGCGCTGGCAGGGCGCTGCTTCGACCAGACGCACCTTTCAAACCTTCCTTGAACAAACCATCCTTCATGAAGAAACAGACTGAGACCATGATGAACCAAACTACTTCCAGAACACCCACGCCCATTGTCGTGGGGATTGCTGGCGGCAGCGGTTCCGGCAAAACGACGGTGGTGCATCGCATCCTCGACCGGGTGGGTTGGGACCGGATCGCTTATCTTCCCCATGACGCCTACTACAAAGACGCTTCTCATTTGCCCTGGAAGGAACGCATCCATCTCAATTATGATCACCCGAATTCGTTAGATAACGATCTGCTGATCCAGCACATCGAGAAATTGTTGCGCGGGGAAGCCGTGGACATTCCCATTTATGATTTCTCCACACACACGCGCAAGGCCGAAACCCGCCGCATTCTTCCCAGTCCTGTGATTTTGGTGGAGGGGATTTTGGTGTTTGTTGACCCTCGCCTGCGGGAGCTGATGGATATCAAAATCTATGTCGACACTGCTTCTGACATTCGTTTTATTCGGCGATTGCTCCGCGACATCAAGGAACGAGGGCGTTCTGTGGATTCGGTCGTTGAGCAATATCAGGCCACGGTGCGCCCGATGCATCTCAAATTTGTGGAGCCTTCCAAGCAATTCGCCGACATCATCATCCCCGAAGGCGGGCACAATGATGTGGCTTTGGAGATGGTCATCGGGCGCATCGAGACCCTGTTGGCGGCGCATGAGTCCCAAAAGCAGGAGCTTTAACCCAGCAGGGGCTCAAGGATAGATGCCGCGGGCGTTCACGGCGTCGACAACGCGCTGGATGGCAATGGTGTAGGCTGCTGTGCGCATGTCGATCTGCTGTTGGCGCGAGGCTCCCCACACCTGCTCAAAGGCTTCCAACATAAGGCGTTCAAGTCGGGACAAGATCTCTTCTTCAGCCCAAAAGAAGGATTGCAGGCTTTGCACCCATTCGAAATAGGAAACCAAGACGCCTCCTGCATTGCAAAGGATGTCCGGCACAAATTCGACGCCTTTGGCCAAAAGAATTTGCTCTCCTTCCAGGGTGCAGGGGCCGTTGGCGCCTTCGGCAATGATGCGGGCTTGCACGTCTGGCGCCACTTGTTCGTCGATCTGCCCTTCTAATGCCGCGGGGATGAGGATGTCGCAGGGGGCGGTGAGCGCTTCTCGGTGATTGATGGGGTCCCCTTCGGGGAAATCAACGACGGATCCGGTTTTTTGCACATGCTCCAGCAGGCTACTGATGTTGAGACCCCGATCATTGTAGAC
>WFTO01000269.1 GCA_015485435.1 Anaerolineae bacterium
GGCTGTGGGCGGGGGAGGCGTGGGCGTGGGGGTGTCGATGAGAAGCAGGACATCGGGTGTGGCAGTCTCAAGCGCACTAATGGTTTCGAGCTCTGGCAACAAGAGATTGCTTGCAGCCCACGTGGCCCCCAAGATCGTCAGCAATGTGATTGCGACTCCGAAGAGTCGATAGAGACGAGCCATGGCCACTTCCCGTTCGAGAGGGAAAATGGCGGATCGTCGCTCTCGACGTAAGGCGATGGCCCGATATAGAAAATAAATGGCCAGAAGGGCTACAGCGCCATAGATGATGCGAGCGTTTTCGGCCAGAAATTGCAGGAAGACGGTCATATGGGCGAGTAGGAAGGGTGATGGGGCTGCGGTGACCACTCGCTATGCAGCGCACAATAGCGCTACGAGTGGGAAGCGGCGGGGGTTCGGAATGGCGTGAAGCCGTTTACGCAACTTCATCCCAACGTTGTAGGATGCCTCGAAGCAGGGTGATCATGCGTGGGACGAGGATTTTCCCGGTTTCGAGGACTTCTTCGTGGCTGGTGACGCGAGGACTATCGATGCGATCGATGGCCTCATTGGTGATGCCAGAAAAGCCCAGCACGCGCATGCCGCTGTGCCTGGCGACAAGCGCTTCGTTGGTGGTCGACATGCCGGTGGCGTCAGCGCCCAGGGTGCGCAGCATGCGCACTTCGGCAGGTGTTTCGAATGCTGGGCCAGAAAGCCCCACATACACGCCTCTGCGCAGGATGATGCCTGATTGTTCAGCCACGCTGATGGCCAGGTGGCGTAATTGTCGATCATACAATGTGGACATATCGGGGAATCTTGGGCCGAGTTCTGGATCGTTGGGGCCCATTAGGGGATTGTTGCCGACCAGCCCCAGAAGGTTGATCTGATCTTCGATTAACATGATGTCGCCGGCGCGAAATGCGGGGTTCAATCCGCCTGCAGCGTTGGTCAAAATCAGGGTGTCGATGCCAAAAGCGCGCATAACCCGGACGGGGAAGGTGACTTCCTCCATGGTAAACCCTTCATAGAAATGGACGCGCCCCTGCATGACCATGATGGTTTGGCCTTCCATACGACCAATGACCATCCGCCCTTTGTGCCCTTCTACTGTGGACCGGGGAAAGTGAGGGATCTCTCCATAAGGGAGGATGTCGGCATCCTGAATAGCGTCCGCGAATTCCCCAAACCCTGAGCCCAGCACCAGGCCGATGGTTGGGCGGTGTTGTGTTCGCGTCGCGATAAAATGAGCTGCGGTTTCAAAATCTTGGCGAGAGAATTGTTTGGTTTTCATAGGCGAGGGGTGTGAAATGAGCGATGGGATGGATATTATGCGCGCGGGTGGGTCTCGTCGTAGACTTCCCGCATGCGTTCATTGGTGACCTGGGTGTAAATCTGCGTGGTGGAGATGTTGGCGTGCCCAAGCATTTGCTGCACGGCGCGCAGATCCGCGCCACCCCGTAACATGTGAGTGGCAAAGGAATGACGTAAGGTGTGAGGGGTCACATTTTCTTTGATATTGACTTCCTGAACGTACCGTTTGATGATGAGCCACAGTCCTTGTCGGGTTAATCGGGTGCCGCGCCGGTTGAGGAAGAGAGCTTTTTCATGGTTGCCTTCCCCCAACAATCTGGGACGACCTTTGTCCAGATATTGCGTGAGGGCTTCGCGAGCTCGATCATAAATAGGCAACACGCGTTCTTTTCGTCCCTTTCCCATGCAGCGCACTGTTCCCTCGGCGATATTGACATCTTCCACATTCAAGGCGACGAGTTCACTCACGCGCAAGCCGGTGGCGTAGAGCAACTCTAGCATGGCCCGGTCGCGCATGCCCGCAGGCGTGGATTCCGAAGGCGCGGCCAGTAGTCTGTCGACGTCTTCTGCCGAAATCGTGGCGGGTAAATGTTTTTCGGCGCGAGGAGTTTCCAATTCTTTGGCTGGACTGCTATTGAGGTGCCCCGTTTCTTCCAGGAATTTAAAAAACGACTTGACTGCTGCAACTTTACGGGCAACGGTGCTCGATGCGTATTCCCGCTCTTTCATTTCGAGAATATAGCGAATAATGTGGTCGCGGGTGACGTTTTTCCAGTCTTTGGGGCGTTCTTTCTCTGAAAGTTGCTGCAAGAATACCAAAAATTGTCCCAAATCGTTCTGATATGCCGCCAAGGTGTTGGTGGAATAGCCTTTTTCGACTTCTAAAAATTCCAGAAATTGATTGATTTGCTCTTGCATGAATGCTTCCTCCAAGAGAGGCGTTTACAACTGTACAGGCAGCAGGTTCGCATAGGTGTGTTGAGAGCAGTGGGCGCCAGATTATCTGGGAATCGCGCGCAGATAAAGGGAGGATCGCGCTCACAGGGAATGATATTTTACGTGATTCGTTGCAAACAAAATGGGGGAAAGCCTGTACAGTTGATTCAGAATGCGATGGTCATCATTCTATCATGACTTTGCATAAACAAACAAGCTGTTCGACCGAGGAATGCCAGCAGCTTTCATCTTGAAGGCCGTCGAGACCGCTGTTTGGCGCGTTTTTGGGCGGCGTGTTGTTGTAAAAACATTTCGATCATGATCAACAACGCCAGAATGGCTAAGATCAGAATCCGATCCATGAAGTGCATCACGCGCAAGAACAACAATGTGGCAATAAAGAGTCCCGTCCACAGCCCGAAACGTAGCCCCATGCTTGCGGTCTCTTCTTCACGCGCGCTCGGGATGAATTTGCGCAATATCCGACGCCAAATCGGTGCGGTGAAGCCCACCACCATCAAGAGAATCAATATCAGTGCAAGCAACTGGTGGCTCATTGATGGTGGAAATTGGATGATCAGGAAGGCCAGGCTGATCATTGTCAGCAACCCCATCACTAGACCAAAGATGTCAGCAACTCGTGGATTCATGATTATTTTTTCCGCGGGATTGATGAACAGGAGGCTTATGAGCATGGTCGGCGATGTATAGAATAGCATGAGAAGTCAGACCTGGCAATCGATCATGCTGCTTTGAGAATTTGAGAATAAGATTTGGAGGACGCAGATAAGTAAAGAAAAATCTGTGAAAATCATCTGCGGCCATCTGCGTTGCGAAGCATCGTGTCATCAACGTTCCCATTTTCATCCGTATCGGTGCGGGCGCACCTGCTACGGACTGCTTTGGATGAAACCCCTACGTGAGTGTTCACGTATCATACAATGAAAGCTAACGACAATTTCACTTTTTGGGAGTATTTTACCGCATGTCCACATCGTATCGACGTTTACAACGACAGAACGGCATCATCGCTGGCGTCTGCGGTGGTATGGGTGCTTATTTGCGCGTCAATCCATGGTGGTTTCGAGGAGTGTTTTTTGTGATGCTTTTGCCAGGGGGATTGCCCGGGATGTTGATTTATCTCATTATGTGGATCGTCATTCCTAAGAAACGTTCTTCCAGCTGACGGGCCGTGGATGCCTTCTTCCCAAAAAAGCCTGGCGCCACATTCGATGACGCCAGGCTTTGCAGGCTGCATTCGTCTGGGATCAATGATCGGGAGAGGTTTCTTGTAGGGCGGCTAACAGTTCCTCTATGGTAGGAGGCGTATAAAAGCGTTGCTGGCCAGCGAGAATGGTGGGAACGTGCTTGACACCATCCTGTCTTGCTCGGGCCATGTGGGTGATGATTTCGATCTCCTCCACCATGATTTCTGGATGCGTTTGTTTGAGGCGTTTGATCAATCGATTGGTGGGGATGCATTTGGGACAAACGATGGATTTATAGTACACGACCTTCATGTTAAAGCCCTACCTTCAGCACTTTGCGGCGGCCATATTGTTTTTCGTAGTATTCTTGGAATTCGCCTTCTTTGATGGGGCGCCACCACCAATCATTCTCAACATACCAGCGAACGGTTTTGCGGATGGCGGCTTCGGGATCATGTTTGGGGCGCCAACCCAGGGCTTTGATTTTATCAACGTTCAACGAGTAACGACGATCGTGGCCCGGGCGGTCTTCCACAAAATGAATGAGGTCTCGCGAGGCTCCCAGTTCATCCAACAGGATTTCCACCATGTGCAGGTTTTCGATTTCCTGGCCCGTACCAACGTTGTATATCTCTCCCAATTCGCCCTGGTGCAACACCAGGTCAATGGCTTCGCAATGGTCGCCCACCCATTGATAATCCCGCATCTGTCGTCCATCGCCATAGACGGGTAAGGGTTTGCCCTCGAGGGCGTTGGTCACAAACAAGGGCACTACTTTTTCGGGATATTGGTAGGGGCCGATGTTGTTAGCGCCGCGCGTAATCGTCACCGGCAGGCCATAGGTAATAAAGTAGGCGTGCACCATAAGATCGGCGCTGGCTTTGCTGGCGGCGTAAGGACTGCGCGGGGCCACCGGATCTGTTTCGACCGAAGAATAGCCGTGGGGGATGTGTCCGTACACCTCGTCGGTGGATATCTGATGATACCGCTCCAGCCCAAATTTTCGGGCCGCCTCCAGGAGGACGTATGTTCCGTAGACGTCGGTTTGGATGAATGCGTCGGGGTTCATGATGGAGCGGTCGACGTGGCTTTCGGCTGCAAAATTGACGATGGTGTCGATGGCGTATTGTTCGATGGTTGCAGCGACAAGCTCGGCGTCGCAAATATCCCCTTTGACAAAGGTGTAACGGGGGTCATCACTGACGGAGGCGAGGTTGTTCAGGTTTGCTGCGTAGGTTAGTTTGTCGTAAACGACAATCTGATAGTCTGGATACTTGGCCAGCATGTGGTGGACAAAGTTGGATCCAATAAATCCGGCTCCGCCGGTCACGAGAATATTTTTCATGGTGGACTCCTGTGGCTGTGCGTCGAGTTATGTCGGAGGGAAGACCCGCCCCTTTTCGTGCGGCCATGTCTTGGCAGCGTCTCTCATCATCTCCAAAATGTCGTAGCTGCGACTGAGGGTGAGTGTGGGAAGGTTATGGTAAATATCCAGAAGAGCGGGGTCTTGCTGCGGCAAGCGATGTAGATGGGAAATACGTTCATCCAGGGCAGCGGATACCGATAAGAAAGCTACGTCACCCCGTTGAAAGAGGATGTCGGCCGCCAGTGCGATCTCCTCACGGGCTTCTTGCAGGCGCCGTTGCATCGCTGGCAAGGTTCGCTGCTGAAAGTGATGATCGAAAGCGTCGTTTTGTCCAGATGCGAAGTAGGCTGGGCAAAATTCCTGGGCCCAGAAGCGCTCCGCGCGTCGAAACGCCGGGGATAGCAGGTCGGCATAGATGGTGACGTCAAGGGTGGCGCCCAGGCGTTCAATGCGCACTAACGCGGCCACCTGTTCGGGGAAGAGGTCAAAGTAAGCGGCGGGGTCGAAGGGATGCCAGTTTGGATAGGCTCGCGGCAGTCGTTGTAACCGTTCGGCCAGAATGCTCACGCCATCTGCGATACGTCGCGCTACTGTGTGGTGGTCGCCCCGTTCAGGCGCGCGATACGCGGGCACAAACGGGCGGGCAAGGCAGTTGAGAACAACGCTGTTGCATGGCCATAAACGCTCCGTTTGCGCTATGAGTGAGGCAAGGGCTGGAAGTGAGTGAGGCAAGGGGAAAGGTCAGTAGATCGTAATCGGTAATCTGTGGGCAATAAGCTGTTGTCTACTTGCCTGACACAAATGCTGAAATCTGCTTATTGCGCCGCCGTGACCTACCGACTGGAAGTCAGGGCTGTAGGCCTTCGACCACACGTCGGCCTCTGCTGATGTTTTCGCGGCTGTTTGAGAAGGTGGTTTCGTCTCCAGAACCGAATTCATTCGGCGAAATGGCACGGCAGCGAAAATTGGTGTCAGGTAGTCAGATATGTTCTCGGTTGTCTGGTTATGGGGCCAGGATTGGGCGTGGAAAGAAGCCGTTATGCATCGCGCCTTCTTTCTCTCAATCATTCAATACGGAGCCTAAATCAAACCGACGCGCGAATTATCGCCCAATGTCATCTTCAACGCCCGCGGTTTCAGCTGTGATCGACGGATGATGACATTGCGACCTATCAGGCTGTCGGTGATGCGAGCGGAGACATCGATGATCTGGCTGTTTTCCAGGACGATGCAATGTTCGATTTCGGCATTTTCGATCAAACAATCATGGTATATGGAGGTGAAAGGCCCTACGTAACTGTTGATGATACGTGTATTTTCACCAATGATGGTGGGGCCGCGCACAATGCTGTTGATGATCTGTGCTCCGGGCTCGATGGTGACCCGCTCATCCACTTCTGAATCTTTGTCCACGAAGCCATGAATGGCTGGAACCAGCTCTTCCAGGACTTTGCTGTTGGCGGCGAGCATGTCAATGGGTTTGCCCGTGTCGATCCACCAGCCGCGATGGATGTAGGGATGCACGTGATACCCTTGTTCGACCAACCATTGGATGGCGTCGGTGATCTCCAATTCGCCGCGCCAGGAGGGTTTTATGGAGCGTACGGCTTCATGAATGTGGTGGTCGAACATGTAAATGCCCACCAGGGCTAGATTGCTTTTAGGCTCTCGTGGTTTTTCAACCAGTCGTTTGATGCTACCGTCGGCGTGAAGTTCGGCCACGCCATAGTGCTGTGGTTCAGCCACCGGGGTGAGGACGATCTGCGCGTTGTAATCGGAATCTTCGAATTCGCGAATCAGGTTGCTGATGCCGCCTTCGATGACATTATCGCCGAGAAACATCACGAAACGATCATGTTGCAGATACTCTCGGGCGATGAGCACCGCGTGCGCCAGGCCTTTGGGTTCATCTTGAACGATATACGTGATGTTGACGTCCCAAAGGCTGCCATCGCCTACGGCCGCGCGCACCTTACGCCCATTTTCTCCGCTGCCGATGACAATGCCCATGTCGTTGATGCCCGCGTCCTTGATGGCTTCAATCACGCGATATAGCACAGGTTTGTTGGCCACTGGAATCAACTGCTTGGCGTTGGTGTAGGTGAGCGGATACAAGCGAGAGCCTTTGCCGCCACTGAGGATGAGCGCTTTCATATGGGAGAGTCCTTTTGCTCGGGGATGGAACAGCTGGGGGAGGGTTAGTTGCCGTAATATTTGTAGACGCCGGTGTCGACCATTGCGTTGGTCAGCACGGAACCAATCAAATTGGCTTTAACTTTTTGCAAAATGTCCTGAGCCTTTTCGACCAACTCTCGTCGCGTGTGGCCCGCGCGAGCGACCAACAACACGCCGTCGACTTTGGCGGCCAACAGCGCGCCATCGGTGACTGCCACCAGGGGTGGGGCGTCGAACAGGATGACGTCCGCCTGTTCCTTGAGCTGTGTTAAGA
>WFTO01000270.1 GCA_015485435.1 Anaerolineae bacterium
CGTCCGATCTCCTGCCAGTTCTTGTCATAAAAGATGAACGTTGGCACGCGTGGGAAAGGGTCGCCCGTGACAGCGCGCATTCGATCTGGATCCTCATCACGGCGCAGAACCCGCAAATCGAATGGCGCCACCTGATGAATGGCTATCAACGGTGGAATAGCGTGCACGCTATCGGGGCAATAATCTTCGGTGAAGACGAGAACGTGGGCTACGTGCGTCGCTTGTTGCCAATATGCTCGATCGGCATCGCTGAGTCGACAAAACGCGATGTGACGGGCCATCAGTCGTTGGTTTGACTGCATGGAGTAAAAATATTCGTCCCAGGTTAAACCCTGCTGGTAAAAAATTGAATCGTTCATGAGGTGATCTAGGCCTTGGTGTGACGTCGTTGTTTCCAATCGGGCGGAATGGTCTCGGTCGCGTTCCAAGTAATGGTGTTTAATTGTCTTGGGATGTGGTAGTTTGGGTCATCAGACTGAGGCGCTGTCGAAAACGCATCCAGCGCTCTTTGATTGACGGGCCGCGAGGTCGTTTGGTCTGGGTCTGTTCTTCATCCAATGAAATCGGGAAGGGATCGACATCAAGGATCTTTGCATGGGCATAGTGAAATATGATTTTGAGGGATGCCAGCGTTGGTGCGGCCAGGAAGATGCCCAGGATGCCGGCAAAGCTGGCCCCAATCACCACGCCAACCAAAACGATCATGGGATGGAGCTCCAGCGCATTGCCCATGATGCGCGGCACAATGATGGCGTTTTCGATTTGTTGAATGAGCACGTAGGCAATGAGGGTAATCAAGGCAAAGGTGAGATTGCTGACCGGAAGCGCTGAAGATCCCTGGGCCAGGGCCAAGATCACTGCAGGTACGGCGGCTATGATGGGGCCTATGGTGGGTACGGCTTCCATCACGCCAGCAATGATCGCTAAGGCGAGGGCGCTGGGAAGGCCGATCAATAGCCCGATAACCAGCGTCAATGTACCAATGACCAATGATAGCATCAACTGTCCGCGAAAAAAGGCGTGCCAAACCCGGTTGATGCGATAACCAAGTTCGCTGATTTCGGGCAAGAATTCAGGTTTGATCAGAGACTTGGCCCAGGGCTTCAACTTGTGGCCGTCCAGGGTAATGTAGAAAGTGTAAAAGAAGAGTAAAAAGATGGAAAAGGCCAGCGAAATGGTGCGGGCTAAGAGCGAGGTCAAAAATCCCGACAGGCTTCCGATAAGTCCGGCTGCGGCCGCGATGCCTTGTTGCACATAGTTCAAGATATCCTGAGTGGTCGGTACGTAAATGCCGCCATTATCTACATTTACCCACTTCCCGATCTCATCAATGATGCCTGACATGTCGATCTTAAAGCCCCACAAAGAAATGATGCGCGATTCCAGCATCCACGTATTAAACAGCTCCAATCCTCGCAGGCTTGCTTCCAACACGTTTCGGAACAATTGGGAGAATTGACTGAGCAGCAACGGGAAAAGAATGGCGGGAATAATGAAGATGATGCCCACGGCAAGGAAGAGGGCCAAAAGCGCGGCCATGGCGCGAGGCATTTTATGATCATCCAACCAGTTGACCATCGGTTGTAGCAGATAGGCCAACAGAGCGGCAATCACCAGCCAGGCCAGTGCCGAACGGGCGTAGTAAATCAATCCGCCAAGGACCAGAAAAATACCCAAAATGGCCCAACGCTTAGTTTCCAGTGACCAGTGTGGAGGTGTGCTTCGTTCCATAAGCGTTTTGAAAGATGTCGATGGGGGTAAGCGGGTTATGGAATCGATGGACGATAATGATTGGTAATAGGCAGGCGCCGGTCTTTGCCAAAGGCTCGCACAGTGATTTTGACGCCTGGCGCGGCCTGTCGTCGTTTATATTCGTTGCGGTCGACCATGCGGATGATGCGAGCCACCAATGCTGGTTCATATCCACAGGCAACGATTTCGTCTGGCCCCATGTCTTGTTCAATATACATCTCAAGAATGGGGTCCAGGATGTCGTAGGGGGGTAGGCTGTCGGTGTCCAACTGGTTTGGGCGGAGTTCAGCGCTGGGCGGTTTGGTGATGATGCGTTCAGGAATCAAAACCCTATCGGATTGTTCGTTACGCCAGCGCGCCAGCTCCCAGACAAGCGTCTTGGGCACATCCTTGATCACTGCAAAACCGCCAGCCATGTCTCCATAAAGCGTGGCATACCCCACAGCGTTTTCGCTTTTATTGCCGGTGCTGAGCAATAACCAACCAAATTTGTTGGAAAGAGCCATGAGAATCACGCCACGCAATCGCGCCTGAATATTTTCTTCGGCCACGTTGAATTCGGTGCCTCGAAAGGGGAAGTCAGGCGGGCCGTTCAGCGTCTCGAGCATGGCTGCAAATGGCTGTTCGATGGGGATGGTCAGAAAACGAATGCCGAGGTTCTGTGCCAGCTGCAACGCATCACTCTTGGAATGCTCAGAAGAGAAACGAGAGGGCATACTGACGCCCGTGACATGTTCCGCACCGAGGGCGTCGACAGCGATGACGGCGGTCAAGGCGCTGTCGATACCGCCGCTTAATCCCAATACCACATTCTGAAAACCATTTTTGTGGACATAATCTCTTGTGCCTAACACCAAGGCCTGATAGACCTCACCCAAGGGGTCTGGCGCTTCGTGGACATCGGACGTGCGTTGAAGATGCGCATGGGGCAAAGCCTGGCTGATGCGATGGCCGGAGATCGTGCGGAATTGTTCGCCGCGTTCAGCTTGGGCGCGAAGATTCTCACGGCTTTGTCGATAACGCGGGTCATGTAAACGTCGTCTGAACACTTCGTCTAGGTCAATATCGACGATGAGAAGCGCTTCTTCAAACATGGGGCCCCGCGCCAGCAGACGGCCATCGGGACCAAATACCAGGCTGCATCCATCAAAGACCAGTTCATCCTGGCCTCCTACGAGGTTGCAATAGGCTACAAATGCCACATTATCCACTGCACGCGTTCCCATCATACGCTCTCGCGCCGCCCCTTTGCCACGAGCATAGGGCGAAGCGGAAATATTGGCTAATAACTCAGCCCCCATCAATGCCTGCCATTGAGGCGGTCCTCCTGGATACCAAATATCTTCGCAAATGCTCACGCCGATGCGATCGCCTTCGAGATCAAAGAGTAGCGTTTCCCGGCCCGAGCCGAAATAGCGATTCTCATCGAACACGCCATAATTCGGCAGATAATGCTTGGGATACATGCCAAGCACCCGGCCATCCTGAATGAATGCAGCGGCATTGAAAAGATCATAATGATTCGCAACAGGCAAGCCGAGAGCAACAGTTATCCCTGATGTGGCAGGTAAAAGCTCCTCAAGCGCTCGGTGTGCTGCGGCGATAAAGTCGGGCTTGAGCAACAAATCCTCTGGGGGATAGCCAGTGATGGCCAGTTCAGGGAATAGAACGAAATCAGCATGATTGGCCCGAGCTTTTTTCAACCAATGTTCGATTTTTGCTCGATTGCCTTGAATGTCGCCGACGGTGGTGTTGATTTGTGCCAGGGCTAGGCGCAATGTCCGCATGGTGATTGTTCCATCAGAACAAGAGAATGTAGATAGGTCTAAAGCGACGTCACCCAACATGCTTTAATGACGCATTCACATTATAGCTTGAACGTTTAGGGCGCGTCTAATTATTGCCCAGGGCGAGTCTCCGCCTCCAGAGTCATGTTGCGCCAATAGACTACACGGAACGAGCATCGTTGGCAGCGATCTAAATTGACAGAAAATCTAGACGTCATTAAAATTAGAACATGAATTCTGATCATGTGCGATATATCGATATTGATGTGCAATCTGCTTTGAATCGAGTCCAAAGCAGTCGATATCCAGACATGCGTTGGTCTTTGAATCCCTATCGGGGATGCAGGCATGGTTGTGTGTATTGTTACGCTCGCTACACCCACACCTTTTTCGAACTGAATCCAGATCGTGAATTTTCCACGGTGGTCTTTGCCAAACGAAACTTACCTTCGGTCTTGAGGCGTGAGCTCAGACGTTCCTCCTGGCGGAGAGAAAAGGTCCATATCGGCACGGCCACCGACCCATATCAGCCTGTGGAGGGGCGATACCGCCTTACCGAGTCGGTGCTTCGCATTTTACGCGATCAACTGACGCCAGCAACGCTTATCACAAAAAATACGATGGCGCTGCGTGATGCCGACCTGATGCGGTCGTTGCACCGGTCTGCCGGTTTTTCCCTTTCCATCTCATTGATTACGCTCGATGCCAAGCTCGCGCGTTCGCTGGAGCCCGACGTGCCATCACCTACGCAACGCCTGCGCGTGGTCCAGGCCATGTCCCGTCTCCGCATTCCGGTTTCGGTGGCCATCGCACCTATTATGCCGGGCCTCACCGACAGTGAACGTCAGTTGAAAGACCTCATCATGGCCATTTACGATCATGGCGGGGTGGTGGGATTTTACGAAATCTTCAGGTTGTATGCCGATACTCGCAAGGCCTTGTTTACCTATTTACAACGTGAACATCCCCGACTATGCTCGTGGTACCAACGGGTGTACGGGACGCAGGGCGAGGTGAACAAGGCTTACAAACGCACCATCCAGGCCCGAATCGAGCGGATTCACCAAACCATTGCTCCCAAACGTCATCGATCGCCTCATCCAACGCCACAAGGGGGGCAACTGTCGTTGTTTTCCGAGGGCATGTCACACTCGAAGAATTCAATGTGTTGAAGACAGGGCTGCCGCGGGTGTCGTCTAAGGCGCTATCGCCAGAATGTGATCTGATGTCGGAAGTGGGTGTGGCGGTCCAACCAGGCGCGCATGAGTTGGTTTCGCAATCGCGACCACACATGTTGGGCCTGGGCAAGCTCTTCCCGGTTCAACGGGCGAGGGGAATAGGTGTCTCGGGCGTACATGTCCGCCAATAGCGCCACCTCATCGGCGATGTTTGGTAGGGCCTTCGCAAACAGCGCCGCCTGTTCGAAGGGGGTCAGGCTTGGAATTTGGGGGATGCCAAGTTTCCGTCCCCACCACAGGAGTCTGTTCCAAAGTTTGTCGATCAAGTCCTGGGGGGTTGGTTTGGCCTGTGGATTTTGGGGGGCAGCGGGGATGCGGATGAGTCGTCGTATGTAGAATGCGATGACGCCCATGCCCAGCGCGACCAGAACAAGGAAAAGGTAGATCGCTCTGGAAAAGAGCTTCTCGATGAAACTTTGTTTGATTTTGACCGTGGTTTGGGGAATATCCTCTTCGGGTGTGGGGATGTTGCGATTTTGTGCGTCTTCAAGCTGTTGATCCAGAATGCTGGTTCTGCCGCCGGGCTCGGGCGGCACAACCGAATCGCTGAGTCGCTCGATCACCGGCTCCGACGCTGTGGGTTCAAATTGAATCCAGCCATAAGTGGGGAAATAAACTTCCACCCAGGTGTGAGCGTCTTTTTCCAGCAATCGGTAAACTCCGGTCAGGGGGTCGTACTCTCCGGTGGCGTAACCTTGGACCAGCCGCGTGGGAATGCCGAGGTGTCGTAACATCACGGCCATGCTGGTAGCATAATAATCGCAATACCCTTTCTTTTCTTCGAAGAGGAAATAATCAGCAGCGTCCTGACCAGGTTGCGGACCCGGAATTTGATCGCTGTATTCAAAGGAACGAACGTAAGTCTCGATGGCTTTGGCGATGTCGTAAGGATTGTCAAAACCCTGAGCCAGTGATTCCGCCAGGTCGAACACGCGTTGGGGGACCGTGTCGGGAAGTTGTAGGTAGCGGGCTGTGATATCGGGCGGATAGGCAGTGGTATCATTTCGCAGCTGCGATTCTGTGGCAAAACTGACCGAGCTGGTGATGGTGAATGTGTCTCCGGGCTGGATCACTTCGTCCGATACCACCATGGCCAGTTCAGAAACGCCCACGACCGTTGCGGCCACCGTCTCTTCTGGCATCATTCCCTGAGGAATGACGCGGGCGCTAGCAGGGGCGCTGACGCGGATGGGCATGGGCGCGCCCATCAGGATGTTGGTGTATTGCAGCATGCTCACCGTCTGTGTGATGGTGCGACGCGCGGCAAATTGGGGCGTTTTCAACGGCGATGACGTCAGGTTGATGTTCACTGTGTTGCGCAATTCCCACGCGTTGGACGTATAAGTGTCTAAAATCGTGGCCTGATAATAACGATTGACCGAGGTGTCCACGTCCATCACGGGGGCATTGGTGACGTTGCGTTCGCCACCGAGGGGATGGGATGGCGTAAAAACCACGCTGGCCGCGGGAGGAGCGCCTCCTTCTCCATAATTCAAGGTGCTAAAGAGTCGGTCCCATTCCTCTTTGATTTGATTCCACGGATCTTGCAGCGGATTCGCCAATTCCTTGTCATTTTGGAGCAAGGTGCTTGGTAAAACCCAGGAAAGCAGTACAATGAGGAGAATAAAGATGATCCCGTCTCGCATCACATCGAAGCCGATATCAAAAGGAAAGTGTATTCCCTGGCGATACCATTGCTCCTCATGCTCGCGTAGCGTAGCGCGCACCACCAGCAACATGGCAGCGATTAAGTAGAAGATGAAATAAACTTTCAGGTCTTTCGGAGCATAGTAAAGATTGACAAGCATGGCCAAGCCTATGGGCAACACCGCCTGCCATTTTCTTTCTTCTCGTAGATAGACCCAAACGGTATTGAAACTAAGGATCCAGAGCAAGATGGCGAGGAGCAATACGAACACCATCGTATCCGCGCCCGGTCGTCCCCCCATGGCGTCGTTCAACCAGACGACGGTGCGTTGGACGATTTGATAGACGCTTTCCTGATGGTTAACAACCCCCACCGCCAGACTGGATAACCCGTACAAGATGGTTGCGGCTCCGGTGATGACGCTGTAAAAAAGGGCAAAAAGTGCGCCGAAATCACTCAGGCTGATCAAGGTGGCGGCGATTACAGCCATGCCTGTGATAATAAACAACCGATCTAAGCCGGGACTCCAGCTGGCGGCCTCGAGCGAGAGAGCTAAATTGAGCAACAAGAAGCCCAATAGAAGGATGTCCAGCCATCGTCTGGAGGGAATGGCGACTTCTCTTGGCTCACTGGTTGAGACTGTGTCGTTGATAGTGGGGGTTATGGTAGACATAACGTGCAATGGTGAGGGTGTAGCAAGGGGGTCAGGCAAAGATTTTGAACAACAACCAGGAGAGCGCGACGAACAAAAGATACAGCGCCAATCCTACCAGCAACATGGCGCCAAGATGGTATTGGGTTGCCGTCCCTGTCATGATGAGCTCATCGCCCGGCAATGCAGTCCACGTCTGGTTCAATGGCGCTCCGGGGCGGGGATGTAGCGTGAGTGTGTAACGAGCGCGACTATTGATGGCCAGATTGCGCCATAATTGCGCTTCACTCAACCAGATAGCCTGAAGCAATTGGTTGAGTGAGGTGCTAGAGCCCAGGGCATTGGCGGCTCGTTCCAAACTCAAAGCCTGCAATCCTGCATCCGCGGGGACGGTGATCAGGCTGATTTTTTCTTCATAGCGCTCCACAGTGCGCCATCGGTCTTCGATAGTGTCCCAACGCAAGGTTTGGGGGGAAAGAATGGCGCGAAGCAAGGCCCATTCTGGCTGATCGGGGATGGCGTTGGCGAGGACGCGCTGCCGATTCAATAAATCTTGTGCATCGGCAAAGGGAATGTTGATGTGCAGCAGCACGGGGTCGCCTTCTAACAATTCGATATTGGCGGCTTGAGTTTGCTCTAAGGCCTCCGCCAGTGCATTCATGAACTGCATATTCCCTTCACGCACTGCGGCGTTTACATCGATGGTGCGTAGATGGGATTCTGTGTGAATCTGAACATACAACGAATTCATTTGGGCAAAGCGAATATTGCCCGGGCGAACAATTTCCGGTCCGAAGGTTGCTTCTAGCAAAGCTCTGGCAGGTGCGGCGCCCTGGTTTTCGAAGACATGCCAGGCCCAATCAATGGCAAGCGCCTCTCTTTCCTCTTGAATGGCCGGGCTGTTTTTCAGTTGTGGATTGCTGGCGGCCAGACTTTCCAGGCGCTCCAGATAGGCATTGGCTGCGTCGAAATCCCCCCGGGCGCGGGCGCGTGCAATCAGCGAGGCGAAACCCTGAGTGACTTTATCCTGGATCGTAGCATCGTTGACGCCATTTTCTAACGCTTTGGCCAGTTCGTTGACGGCTAGAGCAGTGTAAGATGGCGCGTCCTCCGGCGTCATATCCGCCCGTAACTGGTAGAGTTGAGCCAGGGCGAGATAGGTTTCCGTGTCTTCTGGAGCCAAGCGTTGCGCCTGGGAATAGGAAGCGACCGCCAGGGGATAGTACCGTTCAAAAATGGCGGGATCTTGGGTGGCGGTGGCGAGTTGAGCATAAATGGCGCCGAGGGCTTTGTGGGCCTGCGGAGATTGGCTCTGTGCTGCGGTTCGGCGCTCCTGCTGAATCCGCTTCCACAAAGATGGACGGATGAAAAGAAAGTCAATGGCCTGTTTTGGATCCTTGAGGTCGTAGGACCAAGTCACCGATTCGGCGCTGAGCGTGTAGGTTTCTGGAGTCAGGGAAATCCAGGATTGGGGATTGGGGGGTTCGGGGAAGGAGATCGTAAAGCGGGCGCTTTCCAATCGTCCGGGCCAGATTTGGCCGGTTAGCTCCAAGGGAAAACGAAAATGAGCAATGGGCCCGGCTCCCACCTCCGCAGCATAGGTCATCACCAGATTGGCGCGTTGGTTCGGTTTCAATGTGATTTCAGCCAGCCACCATTGCTGATTCCCCGGCGTTTTTTCTACTTCCTTCCCATTCAGTTGCAGGGTGATGTTGCGTGGCGCCGGTTTGGGCGCCGGATACCCCGGGATGGCCACCTGGAATGTGCGAGCCTGGCTTTTATTGCGATTATGCAGTCGGTAATTGGCCTGCACCTCCGCGATGGTTGTCGTTCCGTCATCATGAAAGCTGACATCAACGGTCATGGACAAGAGTGCAATCTTGCCCGGTTCAAGAGGCATCAACGTGTAGCCGCCCGGATAGTCGGTTTGAGCCTGGGCGCGGTGAACGATAGCAGCCATCAAGAATAAGAACAGAAATGCCATCAAGGCGCGCCATGCTTGCATCCAGATGCGCCTTCTGCTATCCTGATGGGGCTGCCATTTATGATTGAAGGAATGATTGCTCATGACGTCGAAGATAAGATTGATACTCACCTGGAACATCCGCCCGGGTCGAGAACAGGAATATTCGATGTTTGTTAACGATCGGCTGGCTCCGGGGCTGGTAGAGATTGGGTTGCCGCCCCATGATGTGTATTATACCGCGTATGGAGACGTCCCACAGATCATGGTCGTTTTGGACGTTCCCGACCTTGCGACCTTGCAGGACGTGTTGGCGTCACGACGATGGCAGGAGTTAAAGCAGGAATTGTCACAGTATATCGAAGATTACCAGGAAAGGGTAGTCAAAGCCAATGGCGATGGCGGGTTTTTCTGAAGACATTGTGAAAAGATTCTGTCATATGTCCAAATCGCGCGGAGGCGATCGATGAATTCTGACTTACAAAGGCAAATGAAACAAGCCGCCGCCCGCCGCGCCCTGTCCCTCGTGAAAGATGGTATGGTCTTGGGGTTGGGGACCGGGTCGACGACGGCGTATTTTATTCAATATCTGGGAGAAGCATTGGCCTCTGGCACAATCAAGCATATTCGGGGCGTGCCCACCTCGGAACAGACCGCTCAGCAAGCCCGGGCGCTGAACATCCCCCTGACGACGCTGGATGATGTTTCTTATCTGGATCTGGCCATAGATGGCGCGGATGAAGTGGACCCGGCGCTACGATTGATCAAGGGCCTGGGTAAGGCGCTGTTGCGAGAGAAACTTGTGGAAGTGCATGCCCGTGAATTTTGGGTTATCGTGGACGAAACGAAGCTGACGCCTCGGCTTGGAACGCATGTCCCTCTCCCTGTGGAAATTCTGCCATTCGCTGCCTCGGCAACGGTGCGATGGTTGAACGCGTTGCCCGATTGTCGCGCCGAATTGTGGCGTCGCGAAGACAACGGGGAACCATGGGTGACCGACAACGGGCATTTTTTGGCGCGCTGCTGGTTTGAGCAAGGCATCCAGGATCCACAGGCGCTGTCTGACACTTTGTTGGGCTGGCCAGGCGTGATGGAGCACGGCCTCTTTTTGGGGATGGCCACTGGCGTCATTGTTGCTCGTGGCGACGGTGTGCAAATGTACCAGGATCATATCCCCATCCATGCTAACCGCTCCAACTCCTGACGGATCTTTCCCATGCTTCGTAAGTTCCATCTTCATTACACACTATTCGCCCTCTTTTGGATGGCATTGATATTTTGGTTCTCTGACCAACCCAAACTTTTTTATCTTCCTGACAGCCTGCTGGACACCTTATTCAAAAAATCGGCGCATGCCTTCGCCTATGGCGTGTTGTGGTTCCTGTGGTGGCGGGCGACAGGGCACCGCACCTGGATGGCCCTGGCCATAACGGTCTTGTATGCAATGAGCGATGAGTATCATCAAACCTTCGTCCCCGGACGGCATGGGCAGCTCTTCGACGTAGGTGTTGACACTTTCGGCGCGCTGCTGGCTATCGCCATCACGCGTTCGCCGTGGGGAAAACGGGTCTCGTCAGCGTTTTGGGGTGATCAGGACATCCGCGGGGATTAGCTTTTTCTGAGGAGGGGGGAATTCGCGTTGGCAAGACTGGCCAACATGGCCGCGGTCTCTTCGGGCGTCTCCCCGGCAATGCGTTGCACAATGCATCCAGACGCCCGTAATTCCGCCTCGACATCCAACCCAATTCCTGCAGGAGCGCCTACAATCGTCACCAGCTCCGCCAACCGCGCCTCTTCGGCAGAAAAACCCGCCACTGCATTGAATTTTGACACAAACGCACCGGCTGCTTCCCAATCCTTTTGAGCCCAAGCGGTCTCATGTTTCCAAAAAAGCACATAATGCGGAAGGACCTTCCCCTCGACCTGTCTCTCTCCTGTACGGATTGCTTCAATCGCTTTCATCAACCCATCCTTCCAACGCCGCTCGGCATCCCATTGATATCCTGGACACGCCGTAGCATTCATGGGGAATTCTTTATGGCCCAGCACCTGTTCTGGGGGAATACGCAATTCTTGCATTAACCAAGCCACAAGCCAGGCCGTGGCTTCGAGCTGCGGCGTTGGGGGGATGGTCAGATTGAAGTTGCCAGCCAGACAGACGCCCACGGTGTAACTGTTGTTGTTATGCACATGCCAGGATATCCGATTCAAGGCCTGGGTGTAATAAATTGTGCCTTCGGGGTCGATGTAAAAGTGATACCCCATGCCCGGCCATTGGTGGGTTTGGCTGTAAACATGATAGGCGGCAATGCGTTCTGGCGGAACATCCGCCGGTGTGGCGCTATGATGGATGGCGATGTGGGTGATGTCGTTGATGTCCCTTTCCTCATAGGTTTCATCGCTGCGTGTGGGCAGCGCCTCTACGATGTCGATCATGGGGGGCTTGGGAATGCGCAGCTCGCTGTCAAGAGCCAGAAAATCGCCATTCAATGAAGGTTCAAGACCGGTGCTGGTGGCGATCTCATTCGATGTCGCCGACGTGAACAGATCCGTCCATCCCAGAAAGCGTCGCTTTAGCGCTTGATTTTCCGCCTTGAGGTGCTGAATGTAGCGCCATAGGGTGTTGGTGACTTCGCCCTGGCCGGTCAATCGTACCTGGATGGGGATGCGCGCAGGGGTGCTGCCCTGTTCTTCGAACCAGGTGACCCCTTCATGAACCATGTCTATGTAGAGGAAGAACGAACCTGGAATGCTGGGCAGACCAACGGCGACATCCACCTCGACCCATTCTCCAGGAGGAACATGTTGGGGCAAGGTGGTGCGAAAGTCGGGCGCAAGCACGATTTCGCCATCCGCATCCTTCCAGTGGTAACCGACATGGAAAGGATTTTTCACGCCTCGCTTCCATGTCTTACTCCCTAGATTGCGCATGGCAACGGTAATGGTTAAGGTTTCGCCGACAGTTCCGTAATCTGGGGCTTCCAGCACCACGATTTGGGCCCGGTAAGGCGGGGCTTTCTCTTGATATTGATCCCAACGATAGCGGAAGCGCATCGATTCTCGAAAATCTTCGATGACCCCGGCTTTGCCGTCGATGTACCATTGGTCGCTTTTCGACCAGCGGTAAAGGATGAGCGCGCGAATGGGGCGAAATGGGTGACGTTTGTTCCAATGGTCGATTTCGCCAAAGGCTCGTTTCACCCATCCATTGTTTTCATTCAGCCATGGATCGTTTTGATCTGCTTCGGTGAGATAAACAGGCAGATGCTGCATGTTCCACGGAATAGCAGCCATAAAATCTTGATACACGCGAAATTCGAAACGCCGCCATTGAAAGGGGGGCTGCATGCGGGTATTGGCGTCAATGAGATTGGGGTCCGAGCCATGGGTGTACGCATGCAGTGTGATGCCATCACAGTTGCCCGCGCCGATCCAGGTCAACATGTGCCTGAAATAAAGGATCCAGTCGCCGTTGGGATTCCCAGGATAGGTGCATAGTGCATTCCAGGGGGCGATAGCTGCTGTGAGCACCATATCTTCTTCGTGGCCGGGGACGTTGCGGATAGCCTCTCGGACAAGCAGATACGCCTTCGCGTAGCGTTCTGGCGTGATCTTCTCGCCCACCGTGTCGGGCGAGACCGGTTGCGCGGTGTTCCAATCCCAGTCGGCCCCGGGCCATTCGATGGGATGGTTGGGCTCATTGCCGATGATCCAGATATGCGCGCCCGCAGAGGCCTCGACAAAATTCGCACAGCGCTGGGCAAAGGCTTCGTAATGTTGTTCCGCGGGCAATGTTCCCACCCCGCCATAACCGGCGTTGAGACGCACCATCACTGCCAACCCCTGTTGGGTCAGATGTGTATAATCCCTGCCACGTTTATTTTCGGGGTTATACCCGATGGCTTCAGTAACCAGCACCCAGCCTGGCGTGTCCATCTCCAACATGAGATGTTCCCCTCCGGGATCGTGTATCCCGTAAAGGAAAGGGGACTCAAAATCTCGTTTCACTATCATGAGTTGATGCAGAGAGAAGTGGGGGAAGCGTGTATGGGAATGGTTTGTAACAACTTGTTGGGTCCCGACGGGGGAGATTCCATGCCCAATCCATGCGAAAATGATTATACAACGCTCACGCGTTCCTGTCTAACACTTGACGAACGATGCCGGAAGGAATAGGATTGAATGTGTCCATCCTCAGACTTATCACCAAAGGAGCTCTCATGACTGCCCAACTGATTGCTGACACCCCTCTGGCTGAGACGGCTGCCGCTTTACGTAGTGGCCAATTGGATTTGTTCCAATATCTGGATGCCTTGTTCGCTAGAATGGAGGAAGTTGAGCCGCAGGTGCGGGCATTTGTGCCCGAACCCGACCGCAAACGTCGGGTGATGGAGGAGGCTCAGGCGTTGGTGGATGCATTTCCTGATCCTGGTCAACGTCCTGTGCTTTTCGGCGTGCCCATTGGCGTGAAAGATATTTTTCACGCTGCCGGACTTCCCACCCATGCGGGTTCTGCTCTGCCGCCCGAGACGCTAACAGGCGAAGAATCTGCTGTCGTCGCCATGCTGAAAGCGGCTGGCGCGTTGGTGCTAGGAAAGACGGTCACCACTGAGTTCGCATATTTTGAGCCGGGACCGACCCGGAACCCCCATCATCTTGAACACACGCCGGGCGGTTCGAGCAGTGGATCCGCGGCTGCGGTTGCTGCAGGATTAGCGCCCCTCGCCGTGGGCACGCAAACCATCGGTTCTGTCATCCGGCCCGCTGCTTTCTGTGGCATTGTTGGTTACAAACCCAGTTACAACCGCATCGATCCCACAGGGCTGTTGTTTTTCTCGCGGTCGGCCGATCATGTGGGCTTGTTTACGCAAGATGTGGCGGGAATGCGACTGGCTGCTTCGACTGTGTGTGCAGCCTGGGACAAGTCCACTGAGGTGGATCGTAAACCGGTGTTGGGGATTCCCGTGGGCCCTTATCTCGAACAAGCCAGCCAAGAAGCCCTGACCGCTTTTGAAGCTCAGGTGGCTGCGTTGAAAGAAAAGGGCTACGAAGTGAAAGAAACGCCTGTCTTCCAGAACATTGAGGAGATAAATCGCGTGCATCGACGTTTGATCGCTGCCGAGTTCGCACAGGAGCATGCGCGCTGGTTTGGTGAATTCCGTCAGCTATATCGCCCTCGCACGGTGGCGTTGATCCTGGAAGGCCAGCAAGTGCCCAGCGAAGAGGTGGAAGAAGCACGCGATCTTCAACACGTGTTGCGCGAGGAAATCTTGCATATCATGGACGTGAACGATATCGATTTGTGGATCGCACCAGCCGCGCCCGGCCCGGCTCCAAAGGGACTCGATAGCACCGGCGATCCCATCATGAATTTACCCTGGACTTTCCTGGGATTGCCCGCGGTCACGGTGCCAGCTGGTAAAGCGCGCAACAGTCTGCCGTTGGGGCTGCAAATGGTTGCCCCCTGGATGATGGATGAGGAGATGTTGGCCTGGGCTGAACGCGTGCAGGCGATCTTCAGCTTGTAATCTCTGCAGGCCTACGCTTGCTTGCTAGAATCGGTGCATCCGATAAAGCACCATTCGTTGTAAAGCAATCACATCGACTCTCGAGAATCCCGCCCGCGAGGCCGAGGCTTCTACCTGTTCCGGTCGTAACCGGTGGTGCAGAGGCGGCCCCGCGGGCTCCTCTTTGTAAGGCCATTCGAGGGCGATGCCCCGTTCGCGTGCACAGCGATGCAATTGACTCAGGGTCTGGGTAAGCGTATCTGTTTCATGGAGCACTTGCCCAAGAAAGATGATGTCAAACGTTCCTGATGGAAATGGTAACGCCTCCATTCGGGCCTGGATAAAGGGGATGTCCGGCATCAACTGCTTGGCGTAGGTTAACATGCGTAAGGAAAGGTCGATAGCCGTCACTCCCAGACCTTTTTCCGCAAAGGCCTGGGCAAATACCCCGCTGCCCGTGCCCACATCCATGACAGTGTTGGGGCTTAACCCCTCTATCGACAACGCCACCACGCGTGGAATCTCCAGCAAAGCAAGCCGTTCGGGTGAGCGAAGGAATTCGGGCGAACCTTTAAACTGCTTGTGGTGATTATTCATGGTAGGCGTGCTCATCAAAAAAGTGGGGAATATGCAGATAGAGTCCGCTGCCTTCGACGGCAATGGATCCATCAGTCAAAAAAATGCGCCCGCGTGCAAAGACTTTGCGCCCTTCCACACGCTCGACCCATGCCTCGACGCGGACCTCGGTGTCGAGGGGCACGGGTTGTTTATAATCCAGCTCGTAATGGGCTAAGAGCGCTTGATATCCCGATTGCCAGACGCTTGCCCCCATGGCCTCATCGATGACGGCGGCGCTGGCTCCGCCATGGGCATGACCCGGTGGCCCCTGTTGATGTTTGTTGAATGCGAATACCGCGGAAATCAGAACGGCTCCTGGAGGATAAGTCCCCGCTTCATCGGGGCGCTCTTGTTGAAATGAGGCCTGCCAGGTCAGACCAATTCCGTGTGGATTCTCGTCGCCACAAACAAAACAAAAACCATGAAAGGGGAGGGTTTTGCTGACAATAAAGGATGAGCTATTTTGGGGATCCGTAGACATAATGACCTGATGCTGGAAATAGGAGTGATGTTGGATACGATCACACTATATCATGATTGCGGGGGTTTGCAGAAGAGAAAACCACGGTAGCTATCTTCATGGGAACGAAAGTCAGCATGGCCCGGATGTGCATGATTTACGCTTATCTTACAAATTCAAAACAGGGCGATAATAAAAGTCTGATAGGTTTTACATTGAGCTCGGTCACAGGCCCGCGAAGCGCAATTCGTCATCGCTTCCCCTCTCTTGATAGAATCTTCCCATTCGCGCATTGCCAGCCGGTGGGGCGATGCATTTGGAGGATTTACAAATTTCCAAATGACCAATAGGACTTCACCTGGTGGGATGCAACATGAAAACAACCATCTATTTGACTCTGAAATACCCTCTCTTTGTTTTAGTACTTTTTCTGGTGTTTGCCTCTTACATTACGGTCAGCGCGTCCGTTCAGGTTCCAGGAACTGACGAGGACCAGACATCGTTTCCTCTGTCGCACACGCAGTCTGCCATTGCCATCGACGCTTCTCAGCCAGGCAAACCCGTTCAAGCCCAACTTTGGGGTTCGAACATTACCAACCTGGCCCCCGCCTCCGAAACCGTCCTGCATCCACAATTTATCTCTGCAACAAAACAACTTGGAGTCTCCGTTATTCGTTGGCCTGGTGGGAACAACTCATCCTCCTACGATTGGAAGCAAAATGTGATGATTCGTCCAGGAAGACGCCAGCCACAACCTGATGGCGTGGATATCGTTCGTATCCTTCGCTTTGTCCAGCAAACTGGCGCGGAGCTCAGCGTCACCGTGAATTTCGGCTCCATGACTGCACAAGATGCAGCAGACTTGGTGGCCTTTCTCAATGGTCCGGTCGATTCAGAGTGGGGCGCCCGAAGGGCGGAGCTCGGCTTTCCAAAACCAATTGGCGTGCGTTTTTTCGAGATAGGCAACGAAGAGAAACAACCGCACATGTGGTACTATTCCTGGACCGCGGAAAATCCTCGCAAATACTTCTTGGGGGGCGATGAAGAACGCCGCGGCTTCTATAGAAACGGAGCCAATCTTGATAAAGACCCCGTGGGAGCCAAAGGGGACTTCTTCAAGGCGTTGGGAGGACCGAATCAAAACTATGTGCTGCGCTTTCCTCCGATCAAAGACCCGAAAGTGTATTACTTTGCCGATGCCGAAGCCGCGCTATCCTGTATTCTCGCATATCGGCAAAATGGCGTATTGCCTATCAT
>WFTO01000271.1 GCA_015485435.1 Anaerolineae bacterium
GGATCGCCGGTGTTCACGTAATAGGCATCTTGCCCCAACCGTAATCGAACAGGACGCTGCGGAGAAGCATGCAAGGTCGCAGAGGATTGCACGGCATAACCATCCATCGCCACCGCGTGATAATGAGGAGATGATATCCGGGCCCAAACCGCAGCCGCGGTGACCCGACCATGAGCTTGCGCCACGGGAACGGTTTCTGCGGGTAAACGATGAATCGCGCCAACCGACGCCAACGCCTGACGCCAAAACGCCAATGCCTCCGACAACGGGAAAAGCTGTGCCATCTTTCCGTCCATCAATGCATCCAATCGCTAGAAGATTTGGTGGCTCTCATGGTCATGATGATACCATATTCTCCAATTAAGGAATATCATCTCCGGCCATCACCAGCCCCGGCGCTGGACCGACAGATTCCGTTCAACCAGCCAGCATCATCCTTTTGACGTCATTGCTATGAACATCCTTCAACTTTTTCTACTCTTTTTAACAATCGGTTTTGAAGTCTTGGGAACGGTTTCCCTCAAGCTTTCGGACGGCTTCACCCGACTGATCCCCAGCCTGTTGGTAGCAATAGGATATGGCGCATCCTTTTATTTTCTTGCGGTGCTTCTCAAACAGGGTGCGCCCATCGGCATCATCTACGCCATTTGGTCAGGTTTAGGCACCGCGGCGATTGCACTGATTGGTTACTTGATCTGGAACGAAAAACTTTCGATCCCGGCATTGATAGGCATTGCGCTGGTGATTATTGGGGTGGCGCTGATCAATCTGACAACCGAAGCTGCGCATTGATAACCACAATGAAATCAAGGAATGGATAGGACATCCAGTTCGATCTGGTCCGCAGGCTGGGGGTGATGGTTGGCGTCTAAAACGGGTGACAGACGCGCACCTGTGCCAGGATCGTAAAACCCGATGCGCAATGGGTAGTCGCCCGGCGGGAGGTCGCGAGGGATGGCGATGGTATAGACGTCGATCAGGGTTTCGCCCGGTTGCCATGATGTCGTTGGTCGAGCGCCCCCCAGTGGGAAATCATCTCCCTGGGCGGCGGGGCGTCCATCAGCGCCGATGAGATGGACGAACACCTTGTATGAAATGGGCAAAGACGCCTCGACCCGCCAATAGAGGATCAGCGTCAGTTGCTCGCCCGGCGCTGGTTCGCCTTGAAGGTCATACCCGAGCAAACGCACCTGTGGCGGATCCCCAAACGTTGCCGCGACGGAAAATCGGGGTTGCGCCCGTAGCGCCACATCCACTTTGCTCCTGATAGGAAACACCTTCACCCATCCCATGGTCATCTCCACATCGTCGATCTTCAAAATGTAGGGATAAACGCCAGATGGGGTTCCAGCAGGAGGGATCAACGTAAAGGTTTGTCGCATGGGACCATCGCCTCTGGAGAGAGTTGTCTCCACTTCGGCAACAGCTGGTTCGCCTAATTTCAACTTGAGGTGGAGGTCCTTTTTCAGATTGTTTCGCTGCACCGTCACGGCCACGTAAACAGGATCGCCAGCCATCACCCGCGTTAGTGGTTGCTCCCAGCCAACTACGGCCAATTCTGGCAAGGAAAGCGACTCTTTGGGGGGAGGAGGGGTCCAATCTGGAGCCAGGGCCAGCAGATCATTCGCCCGTTCAGGCGTGCGAGCAAAAAGGATGAGCCGTTTGGGGCCAAACCGCCATTCATGTTGAGCCAGCGCCCGATCAGCCAGCCATTTCTCCACCAATCGTTGCGGGTCTGCCCGTAAGGCGTCCTCATTTATCACCAACCAGACGCCCTGAGATGCATCCCACACTGGCTGCAACCAATGGTCGACACTTCCTGCGTCCGCTTTCTGCCCATTGGGCCACCCTTGAAATTCGCGGGGCCAATGATAGGCGAACACGGGCCAGGGGTGATCGGTATGCAAGAACACGCTGTCTTGCGGCTGCACGTGGGCCTTCAAGGTCATCGCGAGTGATTTGTAATCGTCCTGCAAATAACGACCTTCATGATAACTTTTCAAGGTGAACGTTTGTCCCAAAATCACCACAACCACAACGCCGATCATCACACCCCTTCGCCACGTTGCCGATGAGCACAGATTCGCCAAAGAAACCAATCCCCATGCTGCCAACAGATAAAAAGGCGGCGTAAATGGAAGCAAATATCGCGCTTCTGGCTTAGGCGAATAGCCAAAGCTGCGGGGCATGGTCGTAGTGAACCAAACCACCGCTGGCGGGATCACCATTGCCAAAATCAACAGGGCCAATCCATCTCGCGTGAACGCACTTTTTGCACGCAGCCAGCCGACGCATGCGCCCAAGATGATGACAGCCATACCTGTCACTACCACCCCCTGAAATCGTTCCACATGCACAGATTCTCCCACCAGCAACAAGGTGGCATACAGCTCCAGAAAGATTTTTGGGTCAAAGGCAACCTGCACAGACCATGACCGCATGCGTGGGATGGCATAAATCAGCCATGGGAGAAAGGCCGCCAATACGATACCCTGATAACAAGCCCATCTCGCCAGGCGCTGCCAACGTTCTCGCCAGGCCAGGCGACGAAGCGTCCACATCCAATACAATCCCTCAATAATCAGCGTGAAAGAGAGCAAATACAGGGTCCATAACGCAGCAATCGTGGTAAAGAGATACCCCAAACCGGCTCGCCAATCCGCTTGATTACGTAACCGCACCGTGAAATAAAGGCTAAGCGTCAACCACAGCCCTCCTAACATATACATTCGCGCTTCCTGTGACCACCACACCTCAAAACGTGAAAGCGCCAAGAATAACGCGCCAAGAAGCGCAACCGCAGGTTGTTCAGGAAATAACAACCGCCCCAACTGCCACAGCGCTACCACAGTCAAAACCCCTATCATCGCCGATAAGAAACGCACGGCAAATTCACCGTCCCTAGCAACCAAGCGCCAGTAATGCAAGATGCCAAAATAAAGCGGAGGATGCACATCAACCGCGGTCCAACGCATCATATCCAGCACCGGCATGCGCGCTAGCCATACAGCCAATCCTTCATCCCACCAGATGTTGGCATCCTCCAACCTTACGACGCGAACGGCAAAAGCCAACAGCGCGACCAGAGAAGCGGCCAAGCGTTGACAGCGCTGCCCCCGACAAAGCCCATGATCTCGCCGCTTGAACGGTAAAGGCATCGCGAAGCTGGACGACGGTCGCTGCACTATCCCATACCCGAAACGCGAAGCGGTTCGATCACATACATCACGCGCTCTTCGTCGGGACGCATGACATTCCAGTCTTGCCCTGTATAGCGA
>WFTO01000272.1 GCA_015485435.1 Anaerolineae bacterium
TGGGGGAATTTTGCCGCCTTACGCCAAACCAGCATCAAACGCATGCTGGCTTACAGCTCCATTGCCCATGCTGGGTACATGATGACAGGACTCGTCGCGGGCGTTGATGCGTTGAATGCCATTTTGTACTATCTGTTTGCCTACGCCTTCATGAACATCGGCGCCTTCGCGGTAGCGGCCATGATGGAACGCTCAACCGTTCATGCACGCCAGGACGCCGATATCGCCTCAGCCAGGGGCATGTTTAATCGTCGCCCAGCGCTGGCCGTGGCCATGGCGTTGTTCATGCTTTCATTGACAGGCATCCCACCACTTGTAGGCTTTTTCGGAAAACTTTACGTGTTTAGCGCCGCCGTAGGCGCAGGATGGACATGGCTGGCCATCGTAGGCATGCTGAACAGCGTCGTCAGCGCCTATTACTACTTGCGCATTGTAGTCCTCATGTTCATGGCTGAACCCGATGAGCGCAGTTACCTGCGGTCGACCATCCCTTCAGGCACAGCCGTCGCTGTGACCATTACCGCCGTGGGCGTACTGGTACTGGGAATTTTTGCCAGCCCTGTGTTTGTCAGATTAGGAGAAGCGATCATCGCTCTGCGATAGTCATATGAACCAACACTAAACAACGTGAATTCGGCGTAATCATCCCGCATCCATGGTTTTCTTTCCGATGGTGAGTCGGATGCTATGAAATACGCCGAATTCTTGTTTTTGCAGCACTGTTAACCCCGCGGATCGCATCAACACCGATTCATCTCTCATGGAATCGCCAAACCAGGCCCATAAATCCGCCAAGAGCCGTGCTGGTAAATTTCTATCTTCGGGAATACACGCGTCCACCATCGCCAAAATCCCACCTGGACGCAGCACACGGGCACACTCATCCATCGCCGTTTGACCATTGGGGATGGCGCTGAAAACGAAGGTCATGACGACGGCGTCGAAGCTGGCAGGTAAGAAGGGCAGCGACACCGCGTCTCCACGCACGAGATGAGCGGACATGCTTCCGGTTTGCAGTCTTCTCTGCGCCTGATGCAACATCCCGGCCGACAAGTCTAGCCCTACAACCAAACCACTTCGTTGCGACAGTTCGGCCAATAGCAGGCCCGGCCCAGGACCTATCTCCAACACATCACCAGTTGCCGGAAGCCATGGCAATACCGCCATAGAGTACGCTAGCCAGAAAGGAACATGCGCCCAAAGAATCGCATAAAATGGGGCCATCCGGTCATAAAGCCGTGCGTAGTTCTTGCCATGCCCTCTGGTTGAAACAGTTCTGCAAGATTTCTTCTGTGGGCTCATGATGAGTGGTGTCGCTTACGCATCAAATCGAGCACTCTGGGCATCGTGTGGGTATAAAGCCGGTAAATCGCCGCGTTAGGAGCATAGTCCCAGGCGCCGATCCAGCGCACAAGCTTACCGCCAAATCCTCGTTTAAAGCGATAAACACCCCACATAGGGTCGTCCTCCGTCAGTTCATTGGGGGCTCCCCACCAATCATAGACACGGCATCCTTGCGCCATTGCCCAACGCATCGCCTCCCATTGTAGCAGATATGTGGGCATGTAACGGCGAAATTCGTTGCTAGACGCGCCGTAAAAATACCAGGCCGTGGGTCCGAACCGGAATAAAAACAACCCAGCCACCACGCGCCCCTCGACCTGCGCCAGGAACAACTGGCCCAATCGATGACGTTGTAGCCGCTGCATCACGCGCAGATAATACTCTCGCGGCCTGATGAGGAAACCATCGCGAGCTGATGTCACCTGATAAAGCTCATAAAACATGTCGAAATCATCACTGGGCGCCACCTGCACACCTCGTCGTTGGGCCAGTCGGATGTTATAGCGAGTCTTTTGTTTCATGCCCGCTAACAGGGCCTCTTCCCCCACTGAGAGGTCTGACAGCATGGTGTTTCGAAATTGAATCTGGTCTGAGCTAAACACCCAACCACGGTCGCGAAGCAAGGCTATTAACGATCGACCCAGATCGCTATCCGCATCCACGTCGGGATCGATCTTCACAAAGAGCGCCTGGGTCCGATGAGTCATTGCCTCGAGATCATCCAGAACCTGGCGCCACAGGTTTAAATCGGCATGCACAACTGGCCCCTTGGGCAGATAATGCAGCCGGATAGGCAATGGGTGCAGTTGACGCGTCAATATTGTTGCCGCGGCTTGAGGATCTCTTTCATTCCCCCAAACGATGTGCTGCCCTGACCAAACAGGCGCTTTCAAGGCGGCCCAATGACTGGATTGCAGAATGTGTGGACGATGAAAGTGCAATAAAATTTCGTCAAAGAGCGCTGGGTCTGTAAGCAACGTAAATGCCATAGAAAAATTCGTCTCTCCTGAAAAACCATTATACCATGAACATGAAAAGGGGCTACAGCGACAATTCACCATAGTTTTTTTGATCTCGCCGTCGGCGACCACGATCAATGTTGACGACCTCGCCTGTTTGTTGTAAAAATGCCAATAATCACCGCATTCTTACAACGAGGTTGCTATGAGACAAGTCAGCATTGTTGGCATCGGACAAATTCCGGTGCAAAAACAGACCGAGCAGAGTCTCCGTCAGATGGGCGCTGACGTGGTTCATTTGGCCATGGCTGATGCAGAAGTGGACAAGGTGGATGCCATCTTTGCTGGAAACATGTTGGGGGATGAACTACAAGGTCAAAAGCATGTGGCAGCATTGATTGCAGATGAAGCTGGTCTGGCGGGCGTGGAAGCTTTGGATGTACGAGCGGCGACTGGGACGGGGGCGGCGGCCTTACGGATGGCGTACCTTGCCGTGGCTAGTGGCGAAGCCGACCTGGCCATAGCCGTGGGAGTGGAAAAAATGAGTGATGGCGTGCCCACACCAGTGTTGGCCAAAGCGCTGGATGCCGAAAAAGAAGTTGTGAATGGCGATACCTTGATCGGGAAAAACGCCGAGATCATGCGCCTGTACATGGAAAAGTTTCATGTGCCTGAAGACGGCTTCGTGAACTTTGCTCTGAACGCCCACGCCAATGCCCGCAACAATCCCAATGCGCTATTTAGAAACAAACAGGTCACGCGAGAAATGGTTTTGAATTCTCGCGTCGTTCAATACCCCTTACGCCTGTTCGACAGCTCTCCTATCTGCGATGGCGCCGCCGCCGTGGTGTTGGCCCCCACAGAAGAGGCGCGCGCCTATTCGCCGAACCCGGTCAAAATATTGGGAGCCGGTGTAGCGACCGATCGTTTCCGCGTGTTTGATCGGGATGATCCCCTCTTTTTGAAGGCTTCTCATCTATCCGCGCTGAAAGCCTTTCGCCTGGCGAATGTCCATCGTCGCGATATCGACTTTTTTGAACTGCATGACGCCTTTAGCATTATGGCTGCGCTCATCCTAGAGGCAGTGGGGTATGCGCGTCAGGGTGAAGGCTGGCGACTGGCTGAAGAGATGGCCATAGGGCTGGATGGCTCCATCCCCATCGCCACCATGGGGGGACTCAAGGCCCGAGGGCACCCCATTGGTGCCACAGCGCTCTATCAAGTTTGCGAGATCGTAGTGCAACTTACGGGCCGCGCTGGCCCCAACCAGCTCCCCAACCCTCAAATCGCCATGATGCAAAGCGTGGGAGGTGCTGGGACGACCGTTATCACCCATATTTTCGGCGTCTGATTCACAAAACCCCCCGATTTTCGAGCTTTTTTCGTTGCTTTCTTACCGAATTCATGGTAGAATAACTTCCCATTCACATACACTGACGCCATGGCATTGTCGCCCCTGGTTTGCGTTATGCGCTGACCAGGGGCTTTTTGTTTTGCGGCATAACGGCGCCATGGCTCATCGACCATGCATGTCCTTATCGAAGCTTTTCAACATCCCAATTTTGGAGGTCCCCATGGAACACTCTCTCGCCCATCTACCCACCCTTCATAGTTCGCAGTTCGATAAAGACTCCTGCGGTATCGGCGTCATTGCCGACATCCCAGGCCGACGTAGCCATGAACTGGTGAGCATGGCCGTCGAAGCTCTGGCGGGCATGGAACATCGAGGGGGTGTGGCAGCAGATTCAGGGACGGGAGATGGCGCGGGACTTTTGACGCAAATTCCGGTGAGGTTTTTCGGAAGGCTTTTGGGGCTGCCGCAAATGAAATATGGCGATCTGGCCGTTGGCGTTTTCTTTGTGCCGCCAGGACTGGACCCCGAGGAGTGGCAAAACGTGGTGGCGGGCGAACTGGACCTGCTTGGCATACCCCTTCTAACCTGGCGACAGGTGCCGGTCAATGTGTATGCATTGGGGGCCTTGGCAGCCAGCACGCGTCCCGATATCTGGCAAGTTTTTATCACTCGTCCTGATTTTCTCGATCGTAATGAACCATTTGAACGCACACTTTACATGGCCAGGCGAGCGATCGAACGCACGTATCAGGCCCAACAGCTGGATATCTATATTTCCTCCCTTTCGAGCAGAACAATTGTTTACAAAGGGCTCATGTTGGGGTCTCAGT
The DNA here is from genome assembly GCA_015485435.1 of Anaerolineae bacterium. Lineage (GTDB taxonomy): Bacteria > Chloroflexota > Anaerolineae > J102 > J102 > M2005. The sequence goes on from WFTO01000272.1 coordinate 4,488, forward strand.
TGGCCAACTTTTATCCCGATCTCGCCGATCCAGACTATCGAAGTGCGATGGTGCTCTATCATCAACGATACGCCACCAATACGGCGCCCGATTGGCGACGAGCGCAACCATTCCGTCTCTTGGCGCACAACGGTGAGATCAATACACTGCAAGGAAATATCAACTGGATGCGAGCCAGAGAAGGTCAGCTGCGTGAAGATAGCTGGGCTCGCGCCATTGCGCCCATCCTGGATGAAGCGGGCTCCGACAGTGCGATGCTGGATAATGCCGTCGAAGCGCTGGTTCGCCGAGGCAGAGAGCTCCGTCATGCTATCATGATGTTGACGCCAGAGGCATGGGAACATGTCAAGGATATGGATGATGCTCTCCGTGCATTCTATCGATATCATGCGGCGTTAACTGAACCGTGGGATGGGCCAGCGGCCCTCGTTTTTGCAGATGGTCGCGTGGCGGGCGCCTCTCTGGATCGCAATGGTCTCCGGCCTCTTCGCTATAAACGTACATTGGATGGCCTTCTTATCGCAAGCTCCGAAGCAGGGATAATCCCCTTGTCGGCGAACCGCATCGTGCGAAGTGGCAAGTTGGGACCAGGCCAGATGCTGCTTGTCGACATCCATCGAGGTCGCCTGTTGCTAAACGACGAGATCAAACAGGAAGTCAGCCATCGCCGCCCTTACAAACAATGGAGCCGCGCCAATTTTTATCACATCGATGAGTTGGCGCACGCGATTCGACATCATCAAAACCTTATGGCCGACACTTTGGGCGGAGAAATCACCGAACCTGTGTACGAGGAGGGCTTTCTGGCAGACCCAGAAGACACAACCATTCCCGATTTGATTCCCCTCGAACAAGCCTTCGGATACACCGTAGAATCGGTGGGCGCCATGTTGAAACCCATGGCCATAGGCGGCAAAGAGCCCACAGGGGCCATGGGTGACGACACGCCTCCGGCAGTCATGTCACAATTGCCGCGTCCCCTTTACCATTATTTCTATCAACGCTTCGCTGAGGTGACCAATCCGCCCATCGACTCACTTCGAGAACGCTCGGTGATGTCTTTGCAAATGTTGCTGGGGAGACGACGGAACATCTTTACCGAATCTCCTGCACACGCCCGCCTTATTACCTTGAAAACCCCCATTCTGGATCGCGACACCATGGGGTTGTTGCGGCGGCTTCGTCGCGACCGGCACACCCAGTTCGATGACGCCCATGACGGACTTCCCTTTTCACTGGTTGTTATTGATATTACCTTCCCTGTTGAGGAGGGCGAGGCGGGCCTTTTGGCCGGAATCGAACGGATAAGTGCAGAGGCTGAAGAAGCGTTTCGGAATGGACATAACCTGATTTTGCTGACCGACCGTCTTGTGGGACCCGACCGGGCGCCTATTCCCGCTCTGATGGCCGTCGGCGCCGTTCACCACCATCTAATTCGTCAAGGACTGCGAATGCATGGCAGTATTCTCGTAGAGGCGGGCGATGTAATCAGCGTGCATCGTCTGGCTGCCTTGATTGGCTATGGGGCCAATGGCGTGCATCCATGGCTGGCATTAGATACTGTTGGACATTTGGCCAGCGAGGGACGACTTAAGGGCATTGGTGATCCCGAAACGGCTGAGGCGAATTACCTCCATGCTTTAGAGATGGGATTGCTAAAGATCATGGCCAAGATGGGCATCAGCACCGTCGAGAGCTATTGCGGCGCCCAAATTTTTGAGATCGTTGGCCTAAATGACGAGGTGGTGGAACGGTGTTTCGCCGGCACCCCCAATCGTCTGGGGGGCATTGGGTTCGATAAACTCGCCAATGATGTGCTCTATCGCCATCATTTGGCCTATCGTTCTTCGAAAGATCGTCTGGAACATTGGGGTCAGTTTAAGTATCGCAAAAAGGGCGAGGTGCACGCACTCACCCCAGAGATCATCGATCTCTTGCATCAAGCGGTGCGAATGTCCGACGCTACCGGGGACAATTTCGATAAAGCTTACAAGATTTATCAAGAATATAGTCGCAAGCTGCAAGAGAATCCTCCAACTGGCCTGCGCGATCTTTTGCAGATTCGCTCCGATCGCGATCCAA
>WFTO01000273.1 GCA_015485435.1 Anaerolineae bacterium
ACATAGCGGCACATTCCACACTCCCTGCCCGCTATCCCCACTCAGCGCTCACGGATTTGGAGGTAAGCATGTATCAACGAATTTTAGTGCCTCTCGATGGCTCACAACTGGCGGAACAGGCCATCCCTTACGCAGCGGAACTCTGCAAGGGAGCCACGGAGATCACTTTATTCCAGGTCGTACACTTTCCCCTGCCATTAGCGGCGCCCGACGCCAGCATGGCTGTCCCCATGCCTGATCCCCAAGAACTATTGCAGGAAGCGCAGGCGTATCTTGACGACCTTGCAGACAAACTGCGTCAGGAAGGGGTGAAGGTCAAAACCGCTGCGGTGGAGCGCGATGTCGTTGCGGACGCCATCGTGGAATACGCCAGAGAACATAACATGGACCTCATCGTGATGACTACGCATGGTCGCAGCGGGCTCAGTCGCCTCGTGTTTGGGAGCGTGGCGGAATCGGTGGTACGCAATGCCCCATGCCCGGTTTTGCTCATTCGTGCAAAGGATGGAAATTGATATGCAATATCGAAATCTGGGTCGCACAGGACTGAAAGTTTCCGCAATTTGTTTGGGAACCATGCAGTGGGGATGGACCGCGGACAAAGAGACATCGTTTGCCGTCATGGATGCCTTTATTGAGCATGGCGGCAACTTTATCGACACCGCCGACGTTTATTCTCGTTGGGCTGAAGGCAACCCGGGCGGCGTCTCGGAACAGATTATTGGCGAATGGATGAAATCCCGTCATAATCGCCGCCAAATTGTTTTGGCCACGAAGGTGCGTGGACGCATGTGGGAAGGCCCCAACGGCGAAGGCTTAAGCAGAAAACACATCATGCACGCTGTCGAAGACAGCCTCCGCCGCCTGCAAACCGATTATATCGATCTCTATCAAATCCATGCCGACGATTTCGAGACGCCCATCGAAGAAACGTTGAGAGCGCTTGATGATCTGGTCAGACAGGGCAAGGTCCGTTATATTGGCGCGTCCAACATCAGCGCCTGGCGACTCATGAAATCTTTATGCATCAGTAGCCAGCATGATCTGGCCCGTTACGACAGCCTCCAGCCCCATTATAACCTGGCCCATCGCAACGAATTCGAATCCGAACTTAAACCGCTGTGTGAAAGCGAAGGCATTGGCGTCATACCCTACAGCCCCCTGGCTGGCGGTTTTCTCACTGGGAAATATCATCTTGACGCGCCGCCGCCTGATTCAGCCAGGCAGGAAGGTGTTAAACGTCGCTACTTCAATGAATATGGCTGGCGCGTCTTGGCTGCCGTTGAAAAAATCGCGGACGAACGAGGCGTCTTACCCTTACAGATCGCGCTGGCCTGGTTGCTGAATCAGCCAGTTATTACGGCCCCGATTATCGGCGCTAACTCTGTCGCCCAACTGCTTCCCAGCCTGGAAGCGGTCAACATCGAGCTCAGTGATGAAGAGATGGCGTTCTTGGATGAAGCCAGTCGTACGGAGCAGAAATCATGAGCAAACTCTGGGGTGGCCGTTTCGATCAGCCCACGGATCCTCGCATGGATCAACTCAATAAATCCATTGGTTTTGATGTGCGCCTCTGGCGGGTGGATATCTTAGGCTCACAGGCCTATGCCAAAGCGCTCACCGATGCTGGCATTCTCACCGCCGAGGAACGCGATCAAATCCTCCGAGGATTGGAGAAAATCGCCAACGAATGGGAAGAAGGTCGGTTTCGCATTCACCCAGAAGATGAAGATATTCACACAGCCATTGAACGTCGGCTGACAGAGCTCATCGGTCCGGTAGCAGGGAAATTGCACACAGGCCGCAGTCGCAATGATCAGGTGGCGACGGATCTACGACTTTATCTGTGTGAAGAGCTTCTGGATCTGGAAAAACAGATATCGGAACTGCAACGGGCCCTGGTCATCGTGGCGGAACGCAGCATCGATGTGATCATGCCTGGATATACGCATCTGCAACCCGCCCAACCGGTGCGATTTTCACACTGGTTGATGAGCTATTTCTGGATGCTGCAACGAGACTGGGGTCGATTGGAAGACATGCGTCGGCGGATTGAAGTGCTGCCCTTAGGGTCTGGAGCGCTGGCAGGCACGCCATTGGCGATCGATCGAGAACGACTGGCCCGTCATCTCGGTTTCAATCGCATCAGCGAAAACAGCATGGATGCCGTCAGTGACAGAGA
>WFTO01000274.1 GCA_015485435.1 Anaerolineae bacterium
CATGGATGGTCATGTCGAGGAAAATGCCCCCCGACACTTTGATATACCCGATCGGGGGCGGCGCGGGGTCGCGACTGGTGATGCGTAAAATATGTGGCTCCCCAATGGCGCCGGCATCCACGAGTTCTTTTGCGCGTCGAAAGCTGGGATCAAAGCGACGGTTGAATCCGATCTGCAACTTGACGCCCGCTGCCTCAACGGCGGCCAGCGCCCGATCCACGCGAGCCAGATCCAGATGAATGGGTTTTTCGCAGAAAATGTGTTTGCCCGCGGCCGCGGCCTGTTCGATAAAGTCGGCGTGGGTGTCGGTGCTGGAGCAGATCACCACGGCCTGGATGTCAGGATTCTCGAAAATGGGGCCGGGATCAGTGTAGGCGTGGGGGATGTTGAAGTCGGCGGCGGCTTTTTGCGCAGCCTCTTCGAAAATGTCGGCTACGGCCAGCAACCGCGCGCCGGGGAGGCGATGGGTCAGATGTTCTGCATGCAAACGCCCGATCCTGCCCGCGCCAATGAGGCCGAGAGTGATGGTTTCGGACATGATGATCTCCGAGTGTGAATGTTTCTTGCACAAGGGGTAGTGGCAATGTATGGAGTGGCAGGTGATAGGCCACCAGCGACGCGAGCTCGTGGTTTGGCTCATCCCGCCATGGCCACCTATCACCTGCGATTTACCTCGATTCGGAGTTTTCTTCCTCCATCTTCGCCGTCTCGCGATGTCATGACCGCTCGACCAACCGCTTTTTCGCAAAGAAAACTCCGAATTTTACATGATTTGCCACTTACTATCTGGCGCCTGTGACCTGCCTCATGCGGGTTACCACTGGGGGCGCACCATGATCTTGCCGTCGCGGCGTTCTGTGGCCTGGGCGATAGCGTCGACAGTGTCGTCAAGCTTGTAACGGGCGGTGATGATGGGGCTCAGATCCAATCGCCCGGAGGCTACCATTCGGATGACGTTGGGGAAGGTTTCGTGCCCTGAGTGTCCTTGCGCGCCAAAGACCTGGCTCCGTCGCACCTGCAGGACCTCAAGGAACATGGGGACTCGTTTGGCCGCGCGGCCGATCTGCACGATTTTACCGTTGATGGCCAGAGCTTTTTCCATTTCGGGCACGGTCAAATGGGGTACACCCGCGGCCTCTACATGCATGTTGAAACCTTCGCCTTTGCTCAGCTCCATGAGGACTTCATGGGGTGAGACTTCGCGTGGATCGTAAACGTAGTCGGCGCCTACAAGTTTGGCCAGCTTTCGGCGTTCGGGCGAGACCTCAAAGGCGACGATCAGGCCCGCGCCAGCCGCCTCCAGCAAGCCGACTGCAGCAAGGCCGATGGGCCCCGTGCCGAACACGCTGACGTAATGCCCGGGACGAATTCCTCCGCCACGCTCGAAGATGGCGTTGTAGGAAACCGACGTGGGCTCGGTCAACGCTGCCACCTCAACGCCTTTTTCTTCACCAAAACGCTCGAGAATGCCATCCACCTTCCAACAGAATTTTTCGTCGACCGCAATGTATTGGGCGAATGCGCCGGGGATCGTGAAGCCAATCTCTTCTAGATTCTCGCAGTGGTTGGGATAGCCGTTGCGGCAGGGGGTGCAGCGACCGCACCAGATCATCTCTTCGACCGTGACATAATCCCCAACCTTGAGGTTGGACACTGCGGGGCCGACCTCGACCACTTTGCCAGAGAACTCATGCCCCAGAATGGTGGGAAAACGGGTGAGGCCAGGATAGAGAATGTATCCATCCTCATCGGTTTCGTAGAAGTGCATGTCGGAGCCGCAAACGCCGCAAGCCTGGATTTCGAGAAGGACATCGTGAGGACCTACTTTCGGGTCCTCCCACTCACGCACTTCTAATTTGGGATAACGCCAGACATTGCTGCCAGCAATGGCCTTGCGGGTTTCGATCTCCCACTCGCTGACTTTGTAGTCAGGGCGTGGATCCCATGTTGCGTCGAGTACTAAGCCTTTCATTTTGCTTACCTCTGTGATTTGAATCGAGTGTGGTTTGGAAGTTGGTAATGATTTTATGAGATAGATCGGTATTGAAGCGCTATGGGATTCAAATACCGGTGAAACTTGGAATCGTGAGCACACGTGTGCTCAGCGTAAACAAAGCTATCCCCTGGGCATTACCGCACCAAAAGACAGGAGATCGGACTGCGATCGATCACCTTTCTGGCAATGCCGCCGACAAGATATTGGTGAGGATGCAAGCCCTGGGCGCCAAGGACGATCAAATCCGCGCCCTTTTCTTGCGCATATTTGACTATTGTGGCCGCGGGCGGCCCATACACATATTCCATGCTTTCCGGTTCGACGCCTGTCTGCCGTAAGAGCTCAGCCGCATTATCAAGGATAATTTGCGCTGAATCCTCCAACAATTCCTGGCGCGATTCCGTCACTTCGCCCGAAGCGATCATTTCCAGGATTTCTTTTGGCAGAGAAAGATCGCGGATGACGTGAAGCAGCAACACGGTGGCTTGTTGGCCGCGCGCCAGCTCAGCCGCCATGAGCACGGCGCGTCGGGAATGTGCTGAGCCATCGACCGGAACAAGGATGGTGGTAATCATTACAAAAATAGACTCCTGAGTCGTAGAGATATGGCAGATTGACCAACGTTCATATCACTCTAAGGCTCTCTCGCCTCCCCGCCCGAGAGCCATGCGGCAAGCGCCTTCAGGCCTTCTTGCGTCACATGGATCTGCGTGGGGGTGGGATTATGCCCTAAAACGAGTTCAATGGCGGCTTCGGCGAAGTGTTCTGAAGGAATATCCGCCCACGTATCGGCCATGATCATGGCATCATGGGGGCGCCAGGGTGTGCCGGGAGCGAAGCCTTCGGCTGCGAGGAAGGCAGGTCGCATTAGACGTTGTTGTGGGCATTGAAATTCGATATGGTGCGCCCATTCGTGAATCAGTGCAGCACGAAGTTTGGCCGCCGAGCCAGGCACGCGTACAGTCACTGTCGAAGATTGGGGATCATACCCGGCGCGGGCGGGGAGGCGATAAGAAGCTTGCAGATGGACATCGCCGATGCATGGGGCGAGAGGCGAGAAGGTGGTGAGAAAACGATCCCAGGTTTCGGCCGCCAGTGCGGCAAAACCCGCATCCACGGAGGGATCGACGGTGAGACAGGGGGCTGATGTCCATCTGCAGTTGGCTGGAAAGGTGCGAGTGGATCGTGCGGAAGGATCGGTGATGGGGCGAGCCGGGTTTCCAAGCGTAAGCAGCGCCAAGGCCAGGCTCAGAAACAGGGGGGCAAAGATGCTCGCCAGGATTTTCATGGGAAGGGATTAACCACTTCGACGGAAGGAGATGCTGAGTAGTCTACAAAAAGTTACTTGACCGCCTATGGGGCGCTTAGCGCCAAAGTCAAACACATTGCCGAAACCACTTAAGCATTGGCGACCGCTTGGCGACGGGCGAGCTCATCGAGTTCATGGCTGAGCGCTTCTAGCTCATCCGCACCAGACATGGCGCGAATCAACTCCTCGCGTTCGATTTCCTCTTTACGCCAGATGCCCAGGGTCTTGCCACGTTTGAGCACGATGAACCGGTCTCCGACTGCGTAGGCGTGGTGCGGGTTGTGGGTGATGAAGATGACACCCAGGCCACGCGTTTTGGCCTGCACAACATACTTCAATACCACACCCGCTTGTTTGACGCCCAGGGCTGCGGTGGGCTCATCCAGAATAAGCACCTTCGCGCCGAAATAGACCGCCCTTGCGATGGCAATGGATTGACGCTCTCCACCAGACATGGTGCCGACTGCCTGGCCCGGATCCCGAATGTCGATGCCCATTTTGGCCAATTCTTCTCGGACCGTGCGTTTGGCATAGGCGATATCAAAGCGCTTGAATGGCCCCCAACCTTTGGTTGGCTCCAGCCCGAGGAAGAAGTTGCGCCAGATCGGCATTAACGGAATCAACGACAGGTCCTGATAAACTGTGGCGATGCCATGCGCCAGGGCATCTCGCGGAGAATTGAAGCGAACGGGCTTGCCTTCGAAATAATATTCGCCCTCTGTGGGTTGATGAACGCCTGAGAGGATTTTGATCAACGTCGACTTGCCGGCGCCATTATCCCCCAGCAGACAGGTGACCTCTCCTGCATACACTTTGGCAGACACATTACTGAGCGCAATTACGCTGCCGAAGAGCTTGCTAATGTTTCGGACTTCCAGGATAGGTTCTGCGCTCATGCTTCACCCTCCTCTTTGGCGAGCTCGCCACTTTCGACCCGGGCTTTGGCCATGGCGGTGGTCATAGCTTCCGCGCGTTTGCGTGTGTAGTTGTTCACCAACACCGCCACCAGCAGCATGACGCCCAGGAAGGAGTAGAACCAGTCAGTCGGCCAGCCGGCAAAGACGATGCCAACTCGGGCCATGCCGAAGATCAATGCGCCGACCGAGGCGCCAATGACCGATCCATAGCCGCCTGTGAGCAAACAGCCGCCAATCACCGCGGCAATGATATACACGAACTCCTGTCCGATGCCCTGGCTGGCCACGGCCGACCGCAGTCGGACGTCGTTCATAATACCCACCAACCAGGCAGCGGATGCGGTGGTCATGAATAGGGCGATTTTCACTTTCATGGCGGGAACGCCAACATTGCGAGCAGCGTGAGCGTCTCCGCCTGTGGCGAAAATCCAGTTTCCCCAGTGGGTGCGTTGCAATATCCATGCAGCAATGATGGCGATGGCGATCCACCAGATGAAAGCTGTCCAGAATTTTTCGCCGAAAATCGTAATTTCGGTGTTAAAGATGGTTCGGGCGGTGTGGAAGCCAGCGACTTTGTCGATGCCACTGACCCGCACCTGGTCTGTCAGCATCTTGGTGACGCCAACGTTGGCGCCGCGAAGAATAAAGAAAGTCGCCAGTGTCACGATAAAGCTGGGCAAGCCGGTTTTGACCACCATGAGTCCGTTGATGTATCCCACCAGGAGGGCGAATGCAAGCGCGATGAGCGCTGCCAGCCAGAAGTTCATGCCTGCCTGCGTGGAAAGCAGCCCTGCAATCAATCCGGCTGTGCCGGTCATGACCCCCGCGGAAAGGTCAAACTCGCCGCCGATCATGAGTAAAGCCACTGCAATGGCCATGATGCCCAGGGTGGATGAGGAGTCGATGATGCGGGCAAATCCGCCCAATCCAATCCAGTTTTCGGGCGCGATCATGGCGAAGAATGTCCACACCACCAGGGCGCCCAGCACCGCCCCCACCTCTGGTCTACGCAAGGCTTTGCCCATCGAACTGAGTTCAGCCACGCGCTCGTCCTTTTTTGGCGGGCTTGTGGTTGTTGCGGTCATGAATGACTCCTTGAATTGAGCAACGATTTTGCATGTGAATTCGGAGCGCTGTGGGTGTCTTGAAGATTCACCCAGCGTTGTGTGCGAACCCTATGCGTCGTGGTGGTCAGAGGCTACGTAGGCCGATGCCGTTTTTGCGCAGTGTGGACC
>WFTO01000275.1 GCA_015485435.1 Anaerolineae bacterium
CACATTTTCCCACACAACTCAAACCCACACACACTTAAGGAGACACGTTCATGAGAATCAAAACGAATCGCTTTTTACTCATTCCCCTCGGCTTACTGACCATCCTCATCCTTGCAGCCTGTGCGCCCGCAGAGACTGCAGCGCCGACCACCGCCCCCAACCAGAGCAACGCCACACTGCCAACGCAAGAAGTTCAAGCCATGGAAGAGACGTCGATGATGGAAGACAACGTGGAAACCCAGACCACCATGATGGACAGCGAGGAATTCCAAACGCTGGCGAACCATATGAACGCCACCCTCGCCCCCATGCAAACACTGGCCACCATGATGTCGGACACTGAGCAGGCCACGGCATTAATGGCCTACCTGGATGAGATGCAACAGGAAATGCAAACCATGCTCACGGAGCCCGATCCAGAGCGTCTTGGTGCCATCATGCAAGAAACAAGCGGCCTCATGGACTCCTTCGCCACCATGATGGCATCAGAGCCATGGGACAACCATACAGAAGAAGCGCTTGCGCAAATGGAACAACTCATGCTGCACATGGGACTCATGGCCCAATCTATGGAAACCATCTCAGGAGATACACGTTTCCGTGAACAGATGACTGGCTATCAGCAACAATTTCAAGAAATGATGAATGGATCAGCCCCATCAGCCCAGGAGATTGACGCCATGATGGACAATTTTGGAGACATGATGGATGAAATGGGCGTCATGTTCACCTCCAGCAACGGCACATCTGGCAATCAAACCATGTCAGGAGAAACATCCGAGAACACCATGATGGACAATAGTGATCAAGTTGGCGACTCCATGGGAGCGAGGGAAGATAACGAAGACATGATGGGAGGAGAAAGCATGGAAGGAGACATGATGGACGAAAGCCCGTCAACCAACAACCAAGACAACCGGTCCGCTTCACCATCTCAAGATCCAGACAACGAGATGCCAGGAAACAATGGCGACATGGGCGGAGGCATGGACGGCGGTTAATCGCCCCTCCTCTAGATAAACATTCTGCCAAACAGCAAGCGGGAAGAACCTTCCAGACGCTTGCTGTTTTTTCAAGGAGACTGCCCAATGTACAAAACCAAGAAGAGCCCCTATGGCCGTTATCGAGAAATCCTCGGGGTTCTCATCCGGCATGGCTTCGGATGGAAGTTATCTGAAATACATGTAGGCAAACAGGCCCCCCTAAACACACGCCTAACTGGAGCCAGGCCCAAGACGCCGCAAACGCAGGCGAAACAACTCAGACTCGCATTTGAAGAGCTGGGTCCCACCTTCATCAAACTGGGCCAGGTGCTCAGCACCCGCTCCGACATGTTGCCCCCCGTTTTTATCGACGAACTTGCCAAGCTTCAAGACGGTGCGCCCCCAATCCCCTACGCCCAGGTCAAAACCGTCATTACGCAATCGCTTGGCGCAACACCTGAAACCTTATTCCATACCTTCGACCCCACCCCCCTGGCTAGCGCCTCCATCGGTCAGGTGCATGCAGCCACCTTACACAGCGGCCAAGAGGTCGTGGTCAAAGTGCAACGCCCTGGCGTTGCTGAGCTCATCGAGCGCGACCTGGACGTCCTCATGGATTTAGCGGACAAACTCCATCGCTATACCAGCTTTGGCGAAGCATACGATGTCAAAACATTGACCCAGGAATTCGCGTTCAATATCCGCTGCGAGCTAGATTACCTGCGCGAAGGACAGAATGCCGAACAATTTCGCCGCGCTTTTTCAGACCAAACCTATATTCATGTCCCTCACATCTACTGGGACTATACCACAGATCGAGTGTTGGTCATGGAGCGGTTGCAGGGGATAAAAATCGACCACTTGGACGCTATCCAACGAGCAGGAATTGATCCGCGCCAGCTAGCAGCCAATAGCGTGCGCATGCTTTTGGAATCTCTGTTTGCGCATGGATTCTTTCACGCTGACCCACATCCTGGAAACTTGATGGTCCTGTCAGATGGCGTCATTGGCGTCATCGACTTTGGCATGATGGGAAGGATGGATGAGCACATGCAAGATAGCCTGACTCGACTGCTCATCGCCCTTGGCAAAAGCGACAGCATGCGCGTCATCGATGAGATGGCCATCATGGGCATGATATCGGATCAAGTCAATCAGCGAGCGCTAAAACAGGATGTTGCCCATTTAATCGTATGTTATACGAATCAATCAGTCCAGGACCTGGCCGCATCCAATGTCTTCTCTGAGCTCACCGATCTGGCCAGACGCCATCGTTTGCGATTGCCGAGCGAACTCGTCCTCATGACGAAAGCCATGGCGATATCTGAAGGATTGAGCTTGAAATTAGACCCCGATTTTATTTTCGTCCGTTTTGCCCAGCCTTACTTGCAACAATATTGGTTCCAACGTCGTTCCCCCCGAAAGATCGGAGAGAAAGTGGCGGAAGGACTGATTGAGCTTGCTGACTTCAGTTTGAGTTTTCCAAAACGTTTAACCCGAATCGCCTCACAAATTGAACGTGGAGAACTGGGCGGAAAAGTCGAAATTCGCGGTCTAGACGCGAACATGAATCGAGTACAGGGCATGGTCCATCAACTCTCCGCCAGCATCCTGGTGGGAGCCCTGATCGTAGGATTAAGTCAGTTCATGCATATGGTGGCGCCCGACGGCTTTTCCCAGGCTTTTGCCGGGCGTTTTTTCGGATTTCTTTTTGTGATTGCAGTCTTTGCCGGCTTTTGGTTGTTATTTAGCATTTTACGAAGCAAATAATCTTGCGATGAAGAGCACGCACTTTCAGCCTTCTTGATGAGAAATGCTCAATTTCAAGACTTGAACCTTCACAAAATCGTCATATTTTTGTTATCCATATGTTATATTTTTCCTCCATACTGATACTACCACACACATTATCCCACTCAACCCACACACTGCAAGGAGTCACTGTTTATGTTAGCAACGACAGCAACGTACCAATTTACCACCCAGCTAGATGTCCCCATCGCCGTCGCGATACCGAAGGTCAAAGAAGCGCTGAAAAATGAAGGGTTTGGCATTCTTTTCGAGTTGGATATGCAGCAAATTCTCAAAGAAAAATTGAATGTCGATTTTTATCCTTACATCGTGCTCGGAGCCTGCAATCCCCCCATTGCTAATAAAGCGTTACACACTGAAACTGAGATCGGGTTGCTGCTTCCCTGTCATGTGGTGATTTATGAGCAAGGAGAGGGTACCATTGTTTCCACCATCGATCCCGTTGCTTCCCTGAGCATCGTCCATAACCCAGAACTTGATCCCATTGCAGAAGAAGTCAAAGCTCGCTTCCAACGCGCACTCGCCGCTTTAAACAACTAATTCCACATCGGAGTTTTTTCATATGCGTTTTTCACGATTCTTACTCTTCGGCGTCCTGCTCATTCTTGGCCTAGTTCTCGCGGCCTGTGGAGCTTCGACACAATCGACCATAACTTCTAATGAGGCGTCTACGTCGTTAACTAAGAACGCTGATGGCTTTACAGATATCAGCGTCGCCCAACTCTCTGACATGCTGAAAGAAAAAAACTTCACCCTGGTAAATGTCCACGTTCCATACAGCGGCGATATCCCCCAGACCGACGTCTCCATACCCTACGACAGAATTCAGGACAATCTGAATAAATTGCCCGAGAACAAAGACGCCCCCATCGTTGTTTACTGCCGTAGCGGCGCCATGAGCACCGCAGCGGCCAAGACGTTGGTCAACCTCGGGTATACCAATGTCATGGAAGTTGATGGCGGCATGAACGCATGGCAAGCCGCCGGCAATCAACTCGTCACCAAGTGATCATCCTCGCCGACCGCCAACCGTTTGGTGGCCTCACCCCAATCATTTTTCCCAGGAAGAGCAGCCTTCGGGTTGCTCTTCTCCCGTGACAATTTAAGGAATAACAGTCATGAGTAGTCACCAAACACACAACCATGATGCACATTCTCATCCTGAGAATCAACCCAAGCATGATCACAGCGAGCACGCGTCTCATGATCATGCAGCCATGAACCATGAAGGCCATGAAACAAAACACACGTCCCATGAAGCGCATCAGGCCCATGGCGATGACCATGATGGTCACGAAGGGCACGGCACAGACCACAGCGGACATGAAAAGATCTTTCGTGATCGCTTTTGGATCTCCTTCGTGCTTTCCATTCCTGTGCTCTTGTACAGCCCATCCATCCAACGATGGCTGGGCTTTTCAATGCCTGAATTTCCGGGCAGCCAGTGGATAACTCCCATCTTTGCCACCATTGTCTTCATCGTTGGCGGCATTCCTTTCATCAAGATGGCCATCCCGGAAGTCAAGACCCGCAAGCCAGGGATGATGACGCTCATTACGTTGGCCATTAGTGTAGCCTTCATTTACAGCGTGGCTGCGCTTATCATCGCCCCCGACACGGGGTTTTTCTGGGAATTGGTGTTATTGATCGATGTCATGCTGTTGGGGCACTGGTTAGAAATGCGTAGCATCCGCCAGGCTTCGGGCGCGCTCAACGAGTTAGCCAAACTTATGCCCGATAGCGCTGAGTTGCTTTTACCCGACGGCAGCACGAAAATCGTGCCCACCAGCGAACTGAAACCAGGCGACTTGGTGTTGGTGCGACCTGGCGCCAGCATCCCCGCTGACGGCGAGATCGTAGAAGGGCAATCCGACGTCAACGAAGCTATGATCACCGGAGAATCGAGACCGGTCAAAAAAGGGCCCGGAGACAAAGTCATTGCCGGCACGATCAACGGCCAGGGCAGCCTGCGCATCAAAGTGACAGCGACAGGCGATGATACAGCGCTTGCTGGCATCATGCGTCTGGTCAAAGAAGCCCAGGCCAGCAAATCTGACACACAAGTACTTGCCGACAAAGCCGCAGGCTGGTTGTTTTACATCGCAGTAGTCGCGGCCGCATTCACCGCCATCTTTTGGACCGTGGGGTACGGATTCAATGTGGAGGTCATCTCTCGAGTAGCCACCGTATTGGTCATCGCCTGTCCCCACGCGTTAGGACTAGCCGTTCCATTGGTCGTGGCCATCAGCACCTCGAAAGCAGCCACCAACGGCATCCTTGTTCGCGACCGCCTGGCGCTGGAAAATGCTCGCGACACCAACGCCATCGTCTTCGATAAGACCGGCACCCTCACCAAAGGCGAACAAGGCGTCGTCGGCATCGCCACCGCCAACGATTGGAATGAAAATGACGCGTTGGCCCTGGCTGCCGCCATTGAAGGCGATTCCGAACACATCATCGCCCAGGCCATTCGTCGTGCAGCAGAAGAACGGACCCTGACGCCGCCCAGCATCAGTGAATTTGAAGCCATCAAGGGCCGCGGCGTTCATGCCAAATACGAAGGGAAAGATGTTTGGATGGGGGGACCGCGACTGCTCGAACTTCTCAACCTGACGCCCTCGCCAGAACTGGCAGAATTCGCTCGCACCGCTGGCTCCAAAGCCGAATCCGTGGTCTGGCTTGTCGTTGATGGCGAGATTGCCGCCGCCTTCGCCCTGGCTGATGTCATTCGCCCAGAAAGTTACGAAGCCATCAACCGCTTGCATGAACTGGGCATTGAAGTCGCCATGCTAACAGGAGATAGCAAAGAGGTCGCGACCGCCGTCGCCAAAGAATTGGGCATTGACACCGTATTTGCTGAAGTGCTACCCGAAGACAAAGACAAGAAGGTTGCCGAATTGCAAGCGCAAGGGAAAATGGTCATGATGGTTGGTGATGGCGTTAACGACGCCCCCGCCCTTACTCGCGCCGATATTGGCGTCGCCATCGGCGGCGGCACGGATGTAGCCATTGAAGCTGCCGACATCATCTTGGTGGAAAGCGACCCCCGCGGCGTGGTGAAAATCATCAATCTCAGTCGCGCCACACACAAAAAAATGGTGCAAAACTTATGGTGGGCTGCAGGATACAACATCTTCTTCATCCCCCTGGCTGCAGTTAGCACCTTCATCACTCCGGCATTGGGCGCCGTCTTCATGGCGCTAAGCACCATCATCGTCGCCATTAACGCCCAAACGCTGCGACGCACCAGCTTAGATTAACCTCACAACCAACCATATACTCTCTTCATCACGGAGGCGTTGACACCCCAACGTCTCCCTTCTTTATTTATTCCCTATCATCCTCACCTAGCTTCTTACCCCCACACACGTACAAAGGAGCCCACGAAGCAATGGCCCGCAAACGAAAAATCAAGTCCACCACCAAACGCAACGCGTCGCGAAATCCAGCACAGCTCATCGCCCTGGCGGCTCTGGGTGTGGGCATCATTCTGATCATCGGCCTGGTCATCCTCTCACAAACCACGAAACAACCGCCCACAACCACAGTAGCCGCCAGCGAAGACATGCTTGCGTTGGGACAACAGGTGTATGAGAACACTTGCGCCGCCTGCCACGGCGATAACGGCGAGGGCTACGGCATCCCCCAGGCGCCCGCGCTCAACGAAACCGAGCACGCCTGGCATCATCCCGATGGACAGATCCAGGAGATCATCAAAAACGGCGGCAAAGTTATGCCCGCTCTGGGGGACCAGCTTACAGACGAGGAGATCGTCGCCGTGATCCGCTACATCCAAACCTGGTGGGAGCCCGAACAACTTCGACAGCAACAGGCCCGCAGCCTGCAATATCCATTGAAACAATGACATTACCGTGTAGAAAGAAAGCTTCTTCTCAAAGCCAGCATGGCGGGAGAAGCTAATACCGTAATGCGTGATGCGTAACGGCGTCACGGATTACGCATCACTAATCTCACCCGATTACCTCTCATTTTCTGTGACCATGCCAAACGCCATCACCCTCAAAATCGACGGCATGACCTGCCCTGGCTGCGCCGCGCACGTGCAGCAGGCCCTGGCCCGCGTGCCCGGCGTCCTCGCCGCACAGGTTCCGGGCTGGCAGTCGGGCAAGGCCATTGTGCGAGCGGAAAACGGCATCTTGGTCGAGGCGCTTATCCGCGCCGTGGAGGGGACGGGCTACCACGCCTCCCTGCCTGAAACGTCGGCCCCATCGCCCGCGCCCGGATCTGACACCGCTGAACCAACCATCCTCACGCCCTCCCACGACTATGACCTCATCGTCATCGGCACGGGGGGCGGCGGCATGGCCGCGGCCATCCGCGGGGCCGAACGGGGTGCGCGGGTCGCCATCATCGAGGCGGGAACCATCGGCGGCACCTGCATTAACATCGGCTGCGTGCCCTCCAAGACCCTGATCCGGGCGGCGGATCAGGCACACCGGGCGGATCACACCCCCTTCGCCGGGGTCAAGACCCTGACCGTCGATATCGACTGGCCCGCCATCCGGGCGCAGAAGGATGCCCTGGTGGCGCAACTCCGCCAGGAGAAGTACATCGACGTGCTGGCCGCCTACCCCGACCAGATCGCGCTGATCCGCGGCTGGGCCCGCCTCACCCCCGACCGCAAGGTGGCTGTGGGCGACCGTATCCTCTCTGCCCGCGCCATCGTCCTCGCCACCGGCGCCCGCCCCCGCATCCTGCCCATCCCGGGCGTGGAGGATACCGGCGTGCTGGACAGCACCTCGGCCATGGACCTGGAGCGCCTGCCCGAGTCCATGATCGTCATCGGGGGGCGTTCGGTGGCCCTGGAGCTGGGGCAAATGTTCGCCCGCCTGGGTGTGCGGATCACCATTCTGCAGCGCAGCCCTCGCATCCTGCCCGAACACGAACCGGAGATCAGCGATGCCCTGGCCGGTTATCTGCAGGAAGAGGGACTGCGCGTGGTCACGGGCGTGCGCATCCACGCCCTGCATCGCGAGGGCGAAAAGAAGGTCGTGGAAGCGGAGGTGCACGGTCAGGTTTTCACCATGAAAGCAGCAGAAATCCTCATGGCCGCGGGCCGGGAACCCAACAGCCGCGGCATGGGCCTGGAGGAGGCCGGGATCGAGCTGGATGAGGGAGGTTTCATCGTGGTAGACGAGCATCTGCGCACCACCGCGGCGGGCGTGTACGCGGTGGGGGATGTCATCATCCTGCCCAAGTTCGTTTATACGGCTGCGGCCGCGGGCGGCGTGGCCGCCTCCCACGCGCTGGGCGATGCAGACGCCCGCCTGGACCTGACCGGCATGCCCGGGGTGGTCTTCACCGATCCTGCGGTGGCTGTGGCCGGGCTGACCGAAGCCCAGGCCCGGGAGCAGGGCTACGATGTCAGCATCAGCGTTTTGGATATGAAGCATGTGCCGCGGGCGCTGGCCGCATTCGACACGCACGGGTTGATCAAGCTGGTAGCCGATAGGAGCTCCGATCAGCTTTTGGGCGCGCATATCCTGGCCCCCGAGGCGGGCGAGATGATTCAGGCAGCGTCCCTGGCCATCCGCTTCGGCATTCCCCTGTCATCCTTCCGAGACGCACTCTACCCCTATCTCACCAACGTGGAGGGACTGAAGCTGGCTGCACTGGCCTTCGAGAAAGACCCGGCCATGCTCAGTTGCTGCGCAGGGTGAAAGATATGAGCGGCCCCGGACATCTCTCCACGACAACCTCCTCCCTGCCCGCAGGCCGCATCGAAACCGCGGCCGACGGCCTAGCCGCGTGGATTCTGCGGCACTGGCTGTTCCTGGTGTTGGCCTCCATCGGCCTGTGGAACCTGTTGCCCTGGCTGGCCCCGGTGTTCATGAAGCTGGGCTGGGAGACGCCCGCGGGCGCCATCTATTTCATCTATCAGTTTTTCTGCCACCAACTGCCTCAGCGATCCTGGTTTCTGTTCGGGCCGCAGTTCACCTACGCCAAACACGACATTCTCATGGCCATGAACGGCAACACGGATCCAGTCATTCCCCGCACCATGCGAGTGTTCATCGGCACGCCCGAGATGGGCTGGAAGGTGGCCTGGTCGGACCGGATGGTCAGCTTCTACGGCGGTTGGCTTTTGGTGGGATTGGCTTATGCGGCTGTGCGGGGTCGCTGGCAGGGATTGAGCTGGAAATGGGCCGTCATTTTGTTGCTGCCCCTGGCCATCGACGGCGGCACGCATGTACTCAGCGATC
>WFTO01000276.1 GCA_015485435.1 Anaerolineae bacterium
GTAGCCAGCCGTAAACAAGAGAATGTGGATGCCGCTGTGGAAATCATTCGCGGGGAAGATGGTGACGTGTTGGGGGTGGCTGCGCATACCGGCAGTGCAGAGGCGGTGGATGCTCTGGTTGCTCAAGCCGTTGCAACGTTCGGAGGCGTGGATATCCTTGTAAATAACGCGGCGACCAATCCCCACTTTGGGCCGCTGCTGACGGCAGAAGAAAGCCATTGGCGCAAGATCCTGGATGTCAATGTGATTGGTTATTTTCGAATGGCAAAAGCCTGCGCGCCCATTATGGCTCATCGCGGCGGGGGTAAGATCATCAACCTGGCTTCCATTGCCGGGCGCATTCCTTTGCCTGGGATGGGAGTGTATTCGGTGAGCAAAGCGGCTGTTATTATGTTGACAGAGGCCCTGGCTGTGGAATTGGCCCCGATGAACATTCAGGTGAACGCTATCGCACCGGGGTTGGTGAAAACAAAATTTAGCGCCGCGTTGTGGAAAAATCCAGCCATTTATGAAGCCGTTGTCAAAAGCATTCCTCAAAAACGGATGGCAGAACCCGAAGAAATTGCTGGTATTGCCCTCTATCTGGCCAGCGCCGCTTCAGATTTTACAACCGGCGCCACTGTAGTTGTGGATGGGGGGCAGGTGATTAGCGGGGCACAGTTAACGAATTAAGGACGAGTTTAGCGTCCAATACGTAGCCTCAAGCCTTGGCCGTTGGCCTGATCCAAGTTTTCGTGACTATAATGAGCCATCATAAGGAATTCTTTCAACGAGGAGGATTCATTCCATTGATTGCACTCACTGCACATCCTGCCATGAGGCGTTGGTCGCGGCGGTTTTCGTATGTTTTAGACCGCTATCAACCCTCTGAAGGAACGCTGCTGCTTATCCTATCCATCATTATTGGCTTGGTAACTGGTTTTGCAGCGGTTCTTTTTATTAAATTGATTGATTGGATTACCGAATTTTCTTTTGGTGATGTTCCAGCTTATCTTGATTGGGGACGCTGGTGGATAATTCTAGTTCCTGTGATCGGGAGTTTGATCAGTGGTCCCATCATTGCATTCTTTGCAAGTGAAGCCAAAGGCCATGGCGTGCCTGAGGTCATGCAGGCCATGGTGCTGAAGGGTGGGAGGATTCGGCCGCGGGTGGCGGTGGCCAAGATCGCAGCATCCTCGGTGTGTATCGGCACAGGGGGGTCTGCGGGGCGTGAAGGGCCAATTGTGCAGGTGGGGTCGACATTTGGCTCCACTATGGGACAGCTTTTTCGGATGTCGGATCGTCGTATCCGAAATTTGGTAGCCTGTGGCGCCGCGGCTGGTATTGCCGCGACCTTTAATGCGCCCATTGCTGGGGTGGCCTTTGCCATTGAGGTGCTGGTGGGCGATCTGACGGTGAGCGTGATCAGCAATGTGGTCATTGCTGCTGTAACCGCCGCGGTGGTCAGCCAGGCGTTTTTAGGCGCGGATCCCGCCTTTTTTATTCCCACTTATCAGCTAAACAGTCCAGTTGAAATCATATTTTACGCTATTTTGGGCGTCATGACTGGTTTCATGGGCGTTCTTTTCATCAAGGTTTTGTATGGCGCCGAAGATATCTTTGACAACTGGGAGCGAGTGCCTATGTGGGTACGCCCCGCGGTTGGGGCTTTGCTGCTGGGGATTGTCGGCTTTGTGTATCCGCCGCTTTTGGTGAAAATGGGCATTACGCCGGAGCTTGCTCACTGGGGCTTGCCAGTCATCGAAAATTTACCTCATATCTTTGGCGCTGGATTCGACACAATCGAGGCGGCGCTGACGGGGCCATTGCCATGGTTGCTTCTGATCTCATTGTTATTCCTCAAGCTGTTGGCCACCTCTTTGACCCTTGGTTCAGGAAATTCGGGTGGCGTTTTCGCTCCAGCATTGTTTATGGGTGCCATGTTGGGAGGACTTTTTGGTCTGGCGGTTGATATGTTGTTCCCTTCCATTGCTTTGAATCCGGGCGCTTACGCTTTGGCTGGTATGGCCGGGGTGTTTGTGGGGGCGGCGCGAGCGCCTTTGACGGCCATCTTGATCGCATTTGAGATGAGCAATGATTACAAGGTGATTTTGCCTTTAATGGCTGTGACCATTTTTTCTTTGGTTGTCGCCCATCGGTTATTCCCCGAATCGATTTACACGTTGAAGTTGGCTCGTCGGGGCCTGAGGCTGCGCTTCGGGCGAGATGTGGATGTTTTGGATGGCGTCTTGGTGAGTGAGGTGATGACGAAAAACCCACCCACGGTTTATGAAAATGATAGTATTGCCGAGCTGGAAAGTTATTTTCTGGCGACACATCATCATGGCGCTATGGTGCTGGATGAGAATGAACGATTGGTTGGCATCATCACGTTACAGGACCTGGAACGATGTTTGAACGAGGTTGAGGATTGCAAAACGTTGAAAGTGAAGGACGTGATGACGAAGAGTCTATTGGTAACGTATCCGGATGAGACAATCGGCGATGCTTTGCAACGCATGGCTGTACGAGATATCGGTCGTATGCCGGTGGTGGAACGGGACGATCCCCAAAAATTGCTGGGAGCCATTCGTCGTTCTGATATCACGCGGGCTTACCAGCGAGGCATTCTTCGCCGCGATCTCCTGGCGGAGCGTTCGAATCAATTGCGAGCGAGTCGTAGTGGCGGCACCGAGTTCTTGGAATTGAAAGTGCAGCCCGGTTCTCCCGCCGCAGGAAAGAAGGTGAAGGAACTTCATTTGCCCGAAGGCGTGTTGTTGACCACACGTTTTCATGGCAACGAGCATCATCTTATTCATGGGGATGATGTGTTGGAGCCTGGTGATATTGTGTTGGCTTTGGCTGAACAAGATGTCGTGGAGCAACTGAAAGAGCTTTTCCACTCTTCAGTGAAGGAACGTTCTATCAAGCCCGATGTTGGGCCCTTTGAATGATTGTAACTCGATTAAACGTTGAACCGTCATCGGCGCATCGATGACGGTTCAACGCCAGTCTTTTCTGAATGCACCCTCTTGTACCGGTCAACTTTTGCCCGCATCGTGATGTTTTGATAAAACCTCATTTGTTTCGTTGAAGGTGGAAGCTCATGCGTGCGTCGATGCGTTCAATACCGCGAAATGTCTGGGTGTTGTCGCTTACGAGTTTTTTGCGCGATGTGGCCAGTGAGATGCTGGTGCATCTGTTACCCCTCTTTTTGGCCAATGTATTGGGGGTGCGGACGGCTTTGATTGGTCTGATCGAGGGATTGGCGGAAACGACGGCGAGTCTGACCAAGATTTATTCCGGTTGGCTTTCGGATAAAATGGGCAGGCGTAAAGATTTGACGATTGCTGGCTATGGCGTGGCAGCGATCGCAACGCCATTGTTGCTTGTAGCACGTAGTTGGCCTGTTGTGCTGGCGTATCGCTTCATGGATCGGTTGGGAAAAGGTATCCGCACAGCGCCCCGAGACGCCCTCATCGCAGATTCAATCACGCCGCAACATCGTGGGATCGCTTTTGGATTACATCGTGCTGCAGATACCGGAGGCGCATTTGTTGGGTTGTTGCTTGCCATGGCGTTGGTTTGGCGTTCCCAAATGGGCGAGCTTCAATTAACAGAAGCGACCTTTCGTACCATTGTTTGGTGGGCATTTATCCCCGCAACATTGGCTGCAGTGGTTGTGGCCGTAGGCGTCAAGGAAGTGGCTAAGGCCATTCCGGCAGGGGCTGCGCCACCCCAATTCTCAATTCGAGGCCTTGGGCGGCCCTTTCAGCGTTTTTTATTGGTGATGATCCTCTTTACCCTCGGAAATAGCACCGATGCCTTTCTTGTGTTGAGAGTACAAAGTGCAGGCGCTTCTGTGGTCGTGGTGCTCGGCATGATTGCTGGATTCAATCTGGTCTATTCAATACTGGCAACGCCTGCTGGAGCGCTGTCAGATAAGGTCAATAGACGGTATGTCGTTATTGGGGGATGGTTGCTTTACGCATTGGTTTATCTTGGATTTGCCTGGGCCGGACGTGTATGGCAATTTGCGATTTTGTATGCACTTTACGGCGTCTATTACGCCATGACCGAGGGGGTGGCCAAGGCGCTCGTTGCTGACTTCGTGCCCGCACAACGCCGCGGCACCGCGTATGGCGTTTATCATGCAGCGGTAGGCCTAACCATCTTGCCTGCCAGTGTGATTGCAGGCTTATTGTGGCAGGGCGCGGGAACCTGGACCGGTTGGGGGCCGGCTGCGCCGTTTCTCTTCGGCGGCGCTTTGGCTTTGCTCTCTGCATTGCTTCTATGGGGATGGGTGAGATAACATAGTAAGAAGCAGCCGAGACAACGTCGCCATCGGCCTGTGGGCATGCATGCTAATCAATGCCACGATTCGGATTGATGCATTGGTTTGGATTGCCTGGCGCAAGAGTTCGTTGCGCATGACATTTTGCTTTGAAGATAGCGTTGTCGTCGTTTGCGAAAAGCGCTGGCGGCAACGTTGATTGAGCTCTCAACGAACGTAAAACGTCAAGCGTAAAACGTCATGATTTGTCATCCTTCGCCTCGTTTTCATGCGAAATGTGATGTTTGACGAAATCGCGCTGATCGGCGTTGCGAAGCATCTGCGTCATCCGCGTTCCCATGTTCATCCGTATCGGCGGGCCGCCGCCGTGTCGCTTGTTCAAAAAAGAGTTGATCAATTCCCATGTCACCATTATTCCTTGTTGGTCTGCTGTTACTTCTCTCCTTCATCGCATATGCCACTTATCGCACAAACCAGGCGCTCAAAGAATGGACGCCCGAAGAAAATATTCTACTTTCGCCCCCTGAAAATGTCGCGCGATTGGTTTTCATTGCACTATGTATCGGGCTTGGCTTGTTGAGTGGTGAAGATATCCATACCTTGGGTTGGCGCCCCATCGCTCCGGGGACGGATGTCATCATCGGTATTCTGTTGGGATTGAGTATTCCCTTACTTCTTTATTTCCCTTCACAATGGGTGGAGACCCATCATCCTGACTGGTATTCCGATGTGGTGATCCAAAGTATTCGTCCCCGTCATCCAGGGGAATGGCCCTGGGTGATTTTGGCGCTTTTGCCTGTCGCAGTGATGGAAGAGTTGCTGTTTCGATCTTTGCTCCTTGGCGCGTTTTCGCCTCATGTCAACATTGTATTCTTCGTCATCGGCGTATCGATAGTTTTCGGTTTGTTGCATCTGCCACAAGGAGAGTGGGGAGTCATTGGCGTGATTTTGGTGAGTTTGATTTTGAGCGTGGTGTTCCTCTGGCGCGAGAGCATTTTGGCGGTAATTATCGCTCATTGGATCATGAACATTATGCAATTGGTTTTAGACGCCTATAAACGTTCAACTATGCAAAATGTTTGAGTCGGCGAAAGCTCCGTCGGAAACAACGAACCGCCATGGTGCGAGCATGCTTATACCAAAAAATTCGCGGCACATCGTTGCAGAAGATTGCCGAATGCGTCAGCGCGTGGCCTCTTTGGCATGACTTAAACGCGTTACATGAAAGGTGTGCCTGCGCCGTGGGATTTACCGTTAGGCTTTTGCATGAATATCGGTGACGTTTGCACACGCCACCGATATTCCATGGCAGGAAGAGAGATGGTCGTTGGTCTGTTATTGCTTAGTGATCCCATAAGCCTGTATGCGATCGATGACCGCATGGACGCCGATGAGAACCGCCAACGAGGGAAGTGCAAGAATCAGAGGCAAAATGAAAACCAGGCTGGTGATGATTAGTCCCATGGAGAAAAGAAACAAAAGCAGTGTGTATCCTGGCGCTGCCAGAAAAGTCAATCCTGCGTTTTTTACCGCCAGCAATAACGATTTTGACTCCTGCACCACAAAGTAAGGGATGACATACAGTTGCATCATGGCCCAAAACAACCCCAGGAAAAGAAAGACCGCTGTGAGCATAATGGACCACCATCGCGCCAGGCTCCAGTAAAATTGGATGTTGACAATGAGAATAACGCCCACCAGAAGGTTAAGCAGCATCCAACGCCAGCTCGTCCAAAAGAATCGTTTTGACGCCCTGAACAGGTCCACAGGATCGCTAGA
>WFTO01000277.1 GCA_015485435.1 Anaerolineae bacterium
GGGTAACGAGGCGCCCATTCAGGCGTAACGTCACATCATGGTGTGCTGGCATCTGCACAAAGGTTGACGCAGGGGGAAAGTGACCGCCCGTCTTTCCCCAAAGCATGACCGGCTTTTCGATCCAGCCATTGCGCTCGGAGCCCTCAGCCAATTGTTGCAACGCTCGCCGCGTAATCACCTCGGCCAGATGTCGCCGATAAGCCGCGGAAGCGCGAATGTCATCGATGGGATGGATGGCTTTTTGGATGAGGGTCGCGGCCAGTTCAATGCGCTCAGGGGTTAAGGGATACCCTATAAGCGCCGCTTCGGCCTCTGGCGCTCGCACGATGGTGGGCGCCACCGAGCCAAAAGCTATGCGGGCGTCTTTGACGATCTCGCCATCGAAGTCCAGCAGCATGGCCACATTGACCAGGCTGATGGCCTGCACGCGACGCAAGCCGACTTTGATGAAGACGCCGCGAGCGCTTTTGGGCGGCACCGGGAAGGCAATGTCCACGATCATTTCGTCCGGGGCCAACGCCGTCTTGCGCACCCCCTGAAAAAACTCGGGAAAGGAAAGCGTACGCCGCCCGCGAGTCGACGCCAGAGTCACGTTAGCGCCGAGCACCCACAATGCGGGAATGGTGTCATTGGCGGGCGAAGCCGTGGCCAAATTCCCGGCCACCGTGCCGCGGTTACGTATCTGTGGAGAGCCTACCTCCCAACAAGCTCGCTGCAAAAGCCATGCATGTTGGGCAATCGTATCGCTTGCAACCACATGATTGTGGGTGACCAATGGTCCAAGGTGGATCTTCCCCTCTCGCAGGATAATCTGATCTTGCCCTTCCAAACGAGAGATATCGATTAAGGTACGTGGCGTCGGTGCGCCTGATTCGAGTTCGACCAGGACATCCGTGCCGCCTGCGATCAGCCGCGTGAGCCCCAGGGGGGCATGTGCGGCCAGCGCGTCTAGCGCTTCATCCAATGTCCGGGGAATAATGTAATTTGTGCTGAGCATGGGCGTGTAATGGAGCGTCGATTTTATGGAAAAATTGGATTGATCATCACTTGAGTTTCTCTTATTTTGCACGCTTCAGGTTGGGAATGCAAGTTGAAGCCCCTTGTCGCCACACCGGGGGCAATGGCTTGGCACCGGGCATCCTTCCCGCCCCCGCGAAAAACTATCTGTGGATGATTTAGACGTTCAGCAAATCATGAAAAACAAAAAAATGAAACGAATCGTCAACCGTTGGCAAATCAGGTGAAACGCGCTGTCATCTTTAAACACCCCCTTCCTTTCAAGCCTGTTTAGGGTGTCATCACCTCTATGTTATACTGAATCTGTTGAAGCATGCGTCGCTGCCCCCTGACAGTCATCTCGCGGCCTGCCATTTTCTCAAACTCACCGAACGGCGGGGGAATCCACAAACACGGCAGAGAAGTCCATCATCGCGTTGCCATGCTTTCCAGCCTGGAGCTCGATCGCTCTGATGATCGCTGCATCCTGATTCCTTTTTGCATGTCATTACAACTCACGAACCACGACCGAGTCATCATTCTGGGCGGAGGGCCTGCAGGTTGCTTTGCAGGTTTACACCTACTGGAATTCGCGCGGCAAAAAGGAATCACGTTGGAGATTTTGATCTTTGAGCCCAGAGATTTCGCGATTCCTGGACCGCGTGGCTGCAATCGTTGTGCCGGCATTCTCTCCTCGCGACTCATCCGCGGCCTGAAAACTCTAGGCGTGACGCTCCCGCCCGAGGTGATCCGATCGGAAATCCATGCGTATTGCCTTCATGTGGGCCAGCAGGTGCTCTATCTCAAACAACCCGATCCAGAACGCACGATCATCAGTGTATATCGGGCAGCTGGTCCCCGATTGGGCCATCACCCTCACCCGCGCGGGTTCGATGACTTTCTGTTGGACACTGCTCGTCAACGCGGGATCGTCCATCGACAGGAAGCGGTGCATCGAGTAACATGGGAGGAAAAGCCCATTGTGCATACCAAACATGAAAGCATCGAGGCGGATTTGCTGGTTCTGGCAACAGGCGTGAATAGTCGTCCGCCTCTGGACGAGACCTTCGGCTATCAACCGCCGCGCACCGCCACCATGGTGCAGGATGAATTTCTGACGCCCCCTGATTGGCCTGTCGATGAAGTGCATGTTTACTTTCAGGGGCCGCCCGGCTTGAAATTTGGCGCGCTCATCCCCAAGGGGGCCTATATCAATGTAAGTTTGTTGGGCGACGGGCTGCGATTCAGCGATATTCGCATCTTTCTGCAACAAAATCATCTGGATGCGCATACATTCTCCGTGCAAAATCGCCTTTGCGGATGTGCGCCTAAGATCGCGATCGCTCCTGCCCGTCGTTATTATGGACATCGATGGGTGGCTGTCGGTGATGCTGCGATCACGCGATTATACAAAGATGGCATTGGCTCCGCGTTCTTCACCGCACAAAAGGCCATGGAGACGGCCGTTTTCGCAGGCATTTCGGCGTCGGCCTTCAATCAACACTATCGACCTTACTGTCAGCGCACTCATCGAGATAATCGGTATGGCGAGCTATTAATCGCCCTATGGGAAGCCACCATCCACATCCCCATCTTACTGCAATCCTGGATCCACGCAGTTCACCAAGAGTCAGCCATGCCCCCGGATCAACGCATCCAAATCCGTATTCTGTGGGGCATGTTGACAGGAGATGAAGATTACCGTTCCCTGTTTTGGCTCTCCCTGACGCCCAAATCTTTCATCAACTTAGGACATGGCCTGAAACAGGCCCTTGGAGGTCACCATGAGCCCATCATTGGGACCGCTGACTGACGGCAGTCGCGTCGCTATCATTGGGGGTGGCCCTGGCGGCGCCGGTTGCGCGCTGTCGCTGACCCAAATGGCCCGAGCGTTGCATCGTCAATTGCATATCACCATCATCGAAGGGAAAGAATTTCAAGGAGAGCGCCACTACAACCAATGCGCCGGCGTACTCTCACCACCATTACCCACATTGCTGGAGCAAGAACTCGGGGTGGCTTTTCCGTACGATCTCAAACGCACCACAATCCATAGCTATATTTTGCACACCGATCGAGAGCGCATCGCCCTGCAAGAAAAAGGAGAGCCCTCCATTGCCTTGCGTCGCATCCAATTCGATGCCTATATGTTGCAGCAAGCGCGAGAACGAGGAATCGGCGTTGTTTCGGCAAGGGCGGTCGATATCGAATTTCACGAAGACTGTGTGGTGATCTACACGGAGAACGCCCCGGTGGTTTGTGATGTGGTCGTGGGCGCGTTTGGTCTGGATGAGGGCACCGCCGCGATCTTTACACGGCAAACCGGCTATCGGCCTCCCAAGCATTTAGACTCCATTGTCACCAAATACCATCCGGGCATGGCAGCGATGGAGGCGTTTGGTCCTCACATCCACGCATTTCTGCCTGCACACACACAGATCGAATTTGGAGCCGTCACGCCTAAAGGAAATCATCTCACCATCAACATTGCCGGAGAACATGTCGACATTTCGGCAATGGAAACCTTTTTGGCGAGCGCTCCTGTTCAAAACGTGTTGCCTAACCTGGCAGCCGCCAGAAAACATAATCCGAACGACCTCCGTTTTTTCAAGGGCAAATTCCCTCGGACATTGGCTCATCGATTTTATGGCGATCGGTACGTCATGGTAGGCGACAGCGCTGGACTGGTGCGAGCATTCAAGGGAAAGGGGGTGACTTCGGCCGTGCAAACGGGGATACGCGCCGCCAAAACCATGCTCGAAGCGGGGATCTCAGCGCGCGCCTTTCACGAGCACTATCGACGAGCCAACCGCGACATCATCCACGACCTGCCTTATGGCCGACTGATGCGGCGGATGACCATCATCTTTGCCCGGTGGGGGCTCCTCGATCCCGTAATTCGCGCTGCTCGATCACATCCTGCGTTGCAGGACGCGCTGTTTGGCGCGGTTTCTGGGCATACATTGTATCGCGACATCATGCTCCAGATGCTGCAACCAGGCATGATCGCCGCGGTGCTTCGCGAGCTGCCGCGGCACAAACCTGAAGCACTGGCCGACTGAAACCGCACTCTGGAGAGCTTCGCTCTGGAGGTGGCCTGCGCCCGCCTGGGAAAACTGTGTAGTGAGGATGTTGGGATGAAGCTGGGATAACAACGTATTGGCTTTAAGAGACATCCGTTGGGGTAGGCAGTGGTCAGCGTTTTGGCTGCGTGCAAACGCTCATGCCACGCGCTGCGCCCCGCCATTTAACATACGCTTAACATGCCGATTACACCCCATTAACCGCAAGCGCTTCAAAATCACGTAGAATGAAACCATCGAAAGCACACAGCATTCCTATCCCACAACCCAAGGAGATTTCCCATGAACCAAAAAACGGCTCTTTATATTGCGCTTGGTTTAACCACCTTCATCCTCGTTGCGGTCAGTTCGATCGCCCTCGCCTGGCCTTCGCTCCAACAATCCTCCCCGTCAGAAACCCCGCAACCCATTCTGCAAGAAATTCCCACCGTCCAGGCCCCCCTTGAACAGACGTCTCAAACCAATGTGGATGTTCAGTCGCTGAAAGCCACCATCGAAGCTCGAGACGCCGCCTACCAGGCGCAAATCGAGCAGGCGAACCAACAGCTGAACGATGCATACAAGCGACTGCAAGAGTTGGAATCGTTGAATCAAGCGTTGCTGCAGCGAGAACAGATTTATCAACAACGCCTCCAGGAAAGCGCCAAAATTATTGAGACCCTCTCCGCTCCCGCCACCTCTTCCCAGGCCACTAGCGCCTATTACGAAGGTGAAGAACACAGCGAAAGCCACGATGACGACGATCGCTACGAAAAGGAATACAACGATGACTACCATGAGTATGGCGAACACGAAGACGACTAAGCCACGTGCCCGCACCCGTAAAAGACGCAAATCGACCAAACCCCTAGGCGCCAGGGCCATGCTCCTGACCCTGGCCCTGGGGGGAACCCTGGGAGGCTGGGCTGGTTTAGCCTACTCCGCCCAACAAAAGCAACCGATCACTGCTGAGGCGCCTACGCCCATCCCCACCCCAGAGACCATTTTGCTGGTTGATCAGGCCACCACGAATGTCGAGCTTCTGCAACTCCCTCCCATTCCCACGGTGGTTCCGCCCCCATCTTCCAACAGCAACATCACTGCAAACGCCATTTCAACCGCCCCCTCAACCGTCGCCCTCGCCCCCATCCCAGCAGTGCCCCAACC
>WFTO01000278.1 GCA_015485435.1 Anaerolineae bacterium
AAATCCACATATGCAGTCCCTCGCGTCCATAATTCCCAGGGAAAAACACCTGGCCGCGACCTGCTAATACATCCAGAGCATCCAGGGCGTCAGCGGCTTCATCGCCGAATAGACCGGGCGGGATGGTCTGCAATTGCCAAAGACGGAAAAAACTGGCAACCACCAAAATAATGACAAAACCGATCCAAAACCAACGGCGTCGTTGTCGGGGCGTGTTGTTATTCTTCATGATCGATAATTCTAGGCTATCCTGTCCCTGCGTGCAAAGAATTCCATCAAATGTGACAACCCCAAAAGATTATGGCAAAATGCGCACATCCTCTTGATAGACATCGTAACGCTTTCAAACCCCCATCCCAAAAAAACACGAGCTTATGCCCGATCCCATCATCTCTGTGGTCATCCCACTCTACAATGAAGCCGAAGCCATTGATGAACTTTATCGCCAATTGACTGAAGCCCTGGAGGCGTATGGGGCGCCATATGAGGTCATTGTGGCGGACGACGGCAGCGCGGATGGCAGCTTTGAAAAGTTGAAAGCCATCCACGAACGGGATCCGCGATGGCGGATTATACGCTTTCGGCGAAATTTCGGGCAAACCGCGGGTTTCGCGGCCGGCTTTCATCGCGCGCGCGGCGATGTCGTCATCACCATCGATGCCGATCTCCAAAATGATCCGGCCGACATCCCCAAATTGATGGCCAAGATAGAGGAAGGATATGACATTGTGAGTGGTTGGCGCGTAGATCGCCAGGATACATTCCTCACCCGGAAATTACCTTCGATGATGGCGAATTGGTTGATATCGCGCACGACCAATGTCACGTTGCATGATTATGGCTGCTCGTTAAAGGCGTATCGGGCCGATGTGGTGAAAAATATTCATCTTTATGGGGAATTGCATCGGTTTATTCCTGCGGTGGCGAGCGCGTATGGCGTTCGCGTGGCCGAAGTGCCCGTGAATCATCGACCGCGTGAGCATGGACAATCGAAGTACGGCATCTCTAGAACGTTTCGCGTGCTACTGGACCTGATTACCGTCTATTTCTTACTGGGGTACAGCACGCGCCCCATTCACGTGTTCGGAGGCGTGGGGATGGTTTCCTTCTCGCTTGGGGTGCTCATCGGACTTTATCTGACGCTGGTGAAATTTGGGTTTGGGCAAGATATTGGCACCCGGCCCATGTTGCTCCTCTCGGTGCTTCTCATCCTGTTGGGGGTGCAAATGATCGCTATGGGCCTGTTGGGCGAATTGATCATCCGCACCTATTATGAAAGCACTGGGAAGGCGATTTATTATGTGCGCGAAGAACTTTCTTGAGGCGT
Organism: Anaerolineae bacterium; assembly: GCA_015485435.1. Classification (GTDB taxonomy): domain Bacteria; phylum Chloroflexota; class Anaerolineae; order J102; family J102; genus M2005. The sequence goes on from WFTO01000278.1 coordinate 1,328, forward strand.
GGTTATGCCCATCATTCCTTCAACGTTCTATGCAAACGCGTTTTTGACGAGGTTCACATGCAACGACTCAAGCCCAAAGGCCGAATCATCGAAAGCAAGCTAAGGGTGCGCTATGCCGAAACCGACGCTATGGGGATTGTGCATCACAGCCGATACATTCCCTGGTTTGAAGTTGGACGGTCCGACTGGATGCGAGCAATGGGGTTTCCTTATAGCGAGTTCGAGAACATGGGATATTATCTCACGGTCACCGAAATCTGGGCCCGATATTATCAACCCGCGGTGTATGATGAAGTGGTGACTGTTTTGACCTGGATCGAGGAGATCAAAAGTCGAGGGTTAACCATCGCCTATGAAGTGCGGAACGAAGCGGGTAAGCGGCTGGTGCAGGGGTACTCAAAACACATTTGCATCACCCATGATGGAGCACCTGTGCGATTACCCGCCAAAATTTACGAACTTTTTGCTCAAGCGCAAATCCCCGCAGCGACGGCCTCATCCGCATGATCTCTTAGAGACTATCCCAGGGCCATTTTTAGCAACGCCCCGATCTCATGTTGTACATCCGCGACAAGCACGCCCGCCTCTCGTAAGGCGTGGATTTTGGCGCTGGGGCTGCCAATGCCGCGTTCGATTACGGCGCCAGCATGCCCGAACTGAACACCCTGGGGCATGTGGTCGACAAATCGTCCGGAAACAAACGCGATAATGGGTTTTTGCAACCCGTTTTGACGGATGTATGCTGCCAGGGCCTCTTCGTCGCCGCCTCCAGGCTCACCAAAAATGACAATAGCCTCAGTTTGGGGATCGGCAAAAAACATGGGGATGAAATCCAAAAATGTCCCTCCTTTGATGAAATCGCCGCCAATGCCCATAGCTGTAGAAACGCCAAAGCCCGCTTGTTGGATGATCCAGGCGGTCTCGGTCGTCATCCCTCCGCTTTTTGAAATCACTCCAACCGTGCCGGGGCGGAAGACGCGGTCAACATTGACGCCGCCAATAGGTCCAATCTTGGTGCGCGCCAGGGGATTGATGATGCCGACGGACGTCGGCCCAACCAGGTGGCTGCCACATCGACGTGCATACGCATGGATGTGTGCGGCATCGAGCATGGGCACCCGCTCGGTAATGATGTTGATGACGGGAATGCGATAGTGCAGAGCTTCGAATACGGCGTCTTTGACAGCCAGTGGAGGGACGTAGGTCAGCACAGCGTTGATGCCCGGATGGGCTTTGATGGCTTGCCCAAGGCTATCATATACAGGCACGCCATGGACCTCTATTCCTCCCTTGCCAGGGGTTACGCCAGCGACCACGCGCGTTCCGTAATCGAGCATCTCTTTGGTCACTTTTGACGCTTCTCGACCTGTGATACCCTGGATGACAACATGCGTTTGTTCGTCGATCAAAATACCCATCGGTTACTCCAAAACGCGATTATCGCGGACAATGTTCGATCGTGCAGATCGCTCGGTTTGGCGTGGGGAGAGAGATGTAGGGCGGGGTTCACAAAGGGAACTGGTTCAGAATATGATAATAGAACGCGATATTGTCAGCAAAAAATGACAGTGTTTTAGGAAGAGCGAATCATGTTTTACGTTATGCCTTGATAAACCCTGTACTTCGGAGCGTAAAATTTCATGAAATCCCCCTTTTCGTCCGGTTTGACAAATCGTCAGAAATCCTTACACTTGCAGACACTCGCCAGGTAGTATGGTGCAACGTGTTGCAACCGTGAACGCCGAGAATGGTTGGCCCCCTAGGGTCGACAGGTTGGAATGGCATGCATTGCCTGGTCGGAAGTGCGTTGCACCTGTGTCGCAGTTGTTGAAACGTTATTCACACCGAGCCACCACACTTTGAAAGGAAGGACATGACCGAGCCGCCCATCCTGCTCAGCGTGCAGGACGTGACCCTGAACTTCGGCCGCGTCCAAGCGCTGTCACACGTCAGCTTTGATGTCAAAGAAGGGGAGATCCTTGCCATCATTGGGCCGAATGGCGCTGGGAAGACCAGCATGCTGAATTGCATCAGTCATTTCTACACTCCCAATGAAGGCCACATTTATTTTGAGGGGCACGATCTAACCAAAACCAAACCAACGAAAATTCCCCGTCTGGGCATTGCGCGCACATTTCAAAATCTTGCCCTCTATTCGGGACTGAGCACGCTTGACAATCTCATGGCTGCTCGACACATCCACATGAAAACGGGTATGCTGGGGTCATTAATTTACTGGGGGTTTGGCCATCGCGAAGATTTGCAGCATCGTGAGGTCGTGGAAGAGATCATCGAATTTTTGGAAATGGAATCCATTCGCAAAACCGTGGTGGCCGCGCTGCCACATGGTTTGCGCAAACGGGTTGAATTGGGACGGGCGCTGGCCCTGGAGCCAAAACTCTTACTTTTGGATGAGCCCATGACCGGCATGAATCAGGAAGAGAAAGAAGACATGGCGCGATTTATTCTTGACGCCCATGAGTTGCGTAATCTCACCCTGGTGCTGATCGAGCACGATATGGGTCTGGTCATGGATATCGCAGATCGGGTCGTCGTGCTTGATTTCGGTCGCAAGATCGCCGAAGGCGCTCCCGATGAGATCCGCAATGATCCAGAAGTCATTAGCGCCTATCTTGGTCAGGCCCACAAGCATTTTTAGCTGATGGTTCGCTGGATTCCATGCAGCAAAAGATTTTAGTTCATTTTAATTATCGATTCCTTGTTTCATCCTAATTCATTGCCCATGCCATCTTCATCACCTCAAACCCTTCCCCAATATTGGTTACAACAAGTTCAACGATATCGCGGCACCAACAAAGTCGCCACTCGCCAGAAAGAGCGCGGCATCTGGCAGCGCTTCACCTGGGATGATGAGTATGAACAGGTGCGGGATTTTGCGCTTGGGCTCGAAGCGCTCGGTCTTTGCCATGGTGATCGCGTGGTCATCATTGGCGACAATGATCGTGAGAATCTGTGGAGCGCCTTAGGCATCATGGCTATGGGCGGTGTGATGACCGGCGTGTTCACCGACGTTACGCCGCGAGAGGTCGCATACGCCATCACCTATCCTGAGGCCACCTTTGTTATGGCTGGGGACCAGGAACAGGTGGATAAATTGCTCGAGATAAAGGAACAGGTTGGCAATCAGGTGAAAAAAGTCATCTATTGGGATGAACGGGGCATGTGGCATTATAACGATCCCTGGTTGATGGATTTTCGCGATGTCCAGGCCCTGGGGCGCAAGGTGGCCGAGGCCGAGCCCCACCGTTTCGATCAGAAGATCGCCCAGGGCAAGGGGGAAGATATCGCCATGTTCTGCTTCACCTCGGGCACTACCGGCTTGCCCAAAGCCGCCATGATCACCCATGCCAACTTCATCTACGAAAGCTTTGCTCTGGCCGAGATCGATCCCCGCACCCCAGAAGACAATTATCTTTCCTTCATTCCCATGGCCTGGATCGGGGGCGCTGCTCTGGATTTGGGGCCTCATGCCACCCATGGTGTGATCCTCAACTTTGCAGAACGTCCCGAAACCGTTCAGACTAACATCCGCGAGATCGCCCCTGACACCTTGCTATACAATTCCCGACTCTGGGAGACACTGGTTTCGGCGATCCAGGTGCGCATGCAAGATGCGACATGGTTCAATCGCATGTTGTATCGGGCGTTTATGCCGGTGGGGGA
>WFTO01000279.1 GCA_015485435.1 Anaerolineae bacterium
CGGCTATCCGCCTCACGGCCCAAAAAACGGATCACGTTAGGACCCGCCTTCATGGCAAAAGACTGCTTCGGTTCATATTCAGGATACACCTGGATCCAGTGCCACTGTCCGTCGGGGGGACGTATTTCAAAATGGATGGGGTCCCCATCATTGATGGTCACCCAGAAAGAATTGCGATGCCAATCTTGCCCTTGAACTCGCGCCCATATGAAATAATTTTCTGTGCTGGGAGATGTAAAGACAAACTCCACGGAACCATCGCTCCATGCTTGCGGAGAAAATACATAACGCCCGCCACATGCCTCTGGCTCCTCACCGATGTCCATAGGCGCAGTTATGGGCTCTGTTTCAGCTTCCCATCGCTGATAGAACACCGTCCGCGGCAAATAACGATAAATCAACAACCCATGGCGGCCTGCAGCAACCAACGCCAGCTCGTTCAGCGCCATAATGTCACGCCCCGGCACTTCGTACGCCGGTTGGGCCAGGCGGCGCACATAGGAGAGATCACTCACATCCAGAATGGCCCCAGAATCCAAATAGAGCTGGCGGCCCATCACGTCGATGCGATCGGTCTTCGACGGTTCGAATACGCCTGCTAGGCGTGGTTGCGTCAGATCAGCGATATCAAAGATTGCGCCATCGGCCAGATAAAGTCGATCGCCACGGACCACAATCTCACCAGTCCTGCGCGTGGTAACCTGACTGAGCGTCTGAGGCAGATTTTCATCGGAAATGTCTATAATGCTCAAACGATAATCCACCGGCCCTACATTCTCCCCGCCCAAAAACGCCACGCGTCGGCCCTGTAAGTCACGAATGGCCAACCACGAACCCCCATTCTCTAAGATCACGCGCGGCTCCTCGTCCCCAACGAGATCAACGCCAAACAAACGATTATCCGCCAGGATGTACAAGCCATCGGCCATGGCAACGATATCCTCAACAAATCCGTCGAATTGAATCTGCTTATGAATCGCTGGCCGCTGTGGATTTCTCATATCCACCACATAAACCATCTTTCCCTGGCTGAAATAAACCCATGGTCCCATGCCCGTAAGCCGCACCTTAGTCATCGTTGCGTCTGCGCTCTCTGGACGAGGTAGTTGGGAAAGCACATGTGGTTGCTCAGGGTTTTGAATGTCAATCACCACCAATGCCTGAGCATCCAGAGCAAATGCCAGCTCGCCTTGCGTAAAAATGCTACTGACATCCGCAAGGGGTTGTCCTTCAACGCCTCCCAGTTGCGCGATAAGCGTCAACTCCTGTGGCGAGGACAAAATCGTGGACGCGTAGGTCTGAAAGGTCATCCACGCACCCCAAATGCCGACAATAAACCAGAGCCAAACTATACGTTTCTTCATTTTTCACCAACCTCTCCTTGAATCCGACGGCAGGTGAAGCCAATGGTGACAGACACCATCACCCTCGCCGCTATCTCAACATGAAAAAATCAACCATCCATATCATAGCACAAATTCTCCATCCGTGCATACACACATCTGACCACCGAATGCCTCCATTGCATCGGAGGCGTTTCTAATATTCCCCATATTACCCACATCGTTATCGTGGTTCAACCAGCACCATCCCCTGGGGAGGATAACCTGCCGCAAGAGACATCAGGTCACCCTCCCACGGGCTTTCCATGTGCTAGCTAGACTGTGCGCTTTTTCCCCTGGATTTCTTCTCGTGCGCTTCCATCACTTTACGACGTTGGACCACGGGATGGTCGAATTGCCCAAGGTGGACCTTTTCAGGGCTCATCTCCGGGTCGTAGAACAAAGGAATTTGATGCCGCGAGACCGGCTGACGCGAGACGTCACGCCCGAACGCTGGGCAGCCCCAACCCCCATCACCGCCTTGTTCTTGTTGGGCAAGACGACGTTCTTGTTTGAAGACCGTGAGGATGCCGCAAGAGAAGCAATGCTCTCGACAATCATCGATAACCGCGCCCTCCTGGCTCAACAGCCACTCCTGAATTAAAAAGCCCTTGTCCACGCCCAGGCTCAGATGATCCCAGGGCAACACTTCATCGACCTGACGCTGCCTTCGGGCGTACCAATCCATATCCAGACCTGCCTCATCAAAGGCCTGACGCCAGGCGTCCCAATTAAACTGATCGCCCCAGGCATCGAACTTGGCGCCCAATTTCCACGCGCGCTCGATGACTGCGGCCAGTCGGCGATCGCCACGGCTGAGAAACGCCTCCATGAGAGACTCGCGCGGCTTGCTCCAGGTAAAATGGATGCCAGGAACGCGCAATCGTCGTTTCAGAAAATCCAACTGCTGATTCAACACCGAGGCATCTTCCATAGCAGCCCATTGAAACGCAGTATGGGGCTTAGGAACCAGAATGGAAACGCCCACGCGCACTTTCGCCTTGCGGCCGACATAGGTGCGCCCGACCTCAAGCACGCGCCGCGCCAGATCGGCGATGGCCTCCACATCTTCCATGGTTTGCGTAGGATGCCCGATCATAAAATACATTTTGATGGTCGTCCATCCGCGGCTGTAGACCTCGTGCGCGGTTTGAATCATGAGATCCGTAGGAATGGGTTTGTTGATGACATCGCGCAGACGATCTGTGGCCGCTTCGGGCGCAAACGTAAATCCAGACCGACGCCGCCCTTTGACCAGTTTCTCCATCAACTCCACGCTGAAGCTCTCAATTCGTAAGGAAGGCAGTCCGATGGAAAGACGTTTATCCGCATAGCGCTTTGTGACTTCATCGACCAGCTGATCGATGTACGCGTAATCTGAGGAGCTGAGCGATAAAAAGGAGACCTCCTCAAAGCCGGTTCGCTCGATGACGCGCTCCACGGCTGCCAACACCTCGTGGAGTGGGCGTTCACGCACAGGACGGAAAGCGTACCCGGCATGACAAAAACGACAACCGCGAGTGCATCCCCGTTGGATTTCGATAGCGGCCCGATTGTGAATGGTGTCGATATATGGCACGATGAAATCGGTTACAGGAGGGGGCAGCACAGGCACGATACGCTTATGAACCACTTTGGGAACGACGTCGGCAAATTCGGGTTTCGGGGTTGTGTTTAGCAGAGTCCCATCTTCATGATAGCGACTTTCATAAAAACTGGGGATGTACATCCCCCGAATCTGGGCGAGTCGCCGCAACAACTCAATGCGTCCACCCGGTCGTCCCTCCTCCCGCCATTGGGTATGCACATCCACGATCTCGTGTACCGCTTCCTCGCCCTCACCCAAGAAAACCGCGTCCAGGAATGGCCACATGGGTTCTGGATTGGTCATGCCAGACCCGCCGGCTACCACGAGGGGATGTTCGGGGCTTCGCTCTGCACTCCGTAGAGGGATGCCAGAGAGATCGAGGAGATTGAGCACATTGGTGTAAAGTTGTTCGTATGGAATGGTAATGCCCAATATGTCGAACTGAGTTACGGGATGACGCGTTTCCAAGCTAAACAAAGGCAAGCCTTCTTCCCGCATGATGGCTTCCATATCAATCCAGGGCAAGAAGACCCGCTCCGCCAACACGTCGCTCCGCTGATTCAATGTATCATACAAGATCGCCAATCCCAGATTGCTCATGCCCAAATCATAAATATCGGGGAAGGCCAACGCCACGCGACTGCGCACTTTCGTCCAATCTTTACGAATACTATTCCATTCGCCGCCAGTGTATCGGGCGGGTTGGCGCACCCTGAGGAGTATGCGCCCCAAGGTCTCGGTGATCTGTTCCGGGGTTTGAATGGTCATGTTTCCTCCAGTCTCGCTTGCCGACACCGAACTGCAACACAAGGAAAAGTCGGAAGGGGATATCACATCGTGACGGTGACATCCCCAAACCGACTTTGGGTTGCTTCTGTCGGGCAGGATTTGAACCTGCTGGAATATGGATAGCAATTTATGTTATCATTGTACTCGATGTTGTTCCCTGAAGCAATGCCATCTAAGCCCTAATTCACACCGATCATGTGGATTCAGAAGACGATTCGATTACGCCCGCGACAACGAGGATTCCACCTCATCACCGATGAAATCCTGCGTGAGGTGCCCGAACTGCGCCAATTCCGGGTGGGACTCATGCATCTCTTTCTGCAACACACCTCAGCCTCTTTGACGTTGAATGAAAACGCAGACCCTACGGTGCGAGCAGACCTGCAGGATCACTTTCATATGCATCTGGCGCCCGCCAACATGCACTACTTTCGACACGTGTATGAGGGCGCTGATGATATGCCTGCACACATTAAAAATGTGCTGATCGGCAGCTCGCTCACCATTCCAATAACCGATGGCCGATTGAATCTCGGTACATGGCAGGGCATTTATTTGGGTGAGCATCGAGATCGGGCGAGAAGTCGACGGATTGTCGTAACATTGTTTGGAGAATAGTCCGCGGCCAGCTTTTCGATCATGCATGGCTGTGTGGTATACTTTTCCAGAAAAACACTACCCATTCCCCACGGACTTCTATGAAAGAGCGACGCTATCAGCCTCGACGACGACAACAGCGCCCCCGTTCCCCCTGGGCGGCCTTGCTAATTCCTTTTCTGGCCATTGTGATTACGGGAGGCCTGTTTTATGTATTGGCCACCATGTTGGGAGGTGGCGTGATTCCTATGCCCACGCCCACCCCAGCCCCAGGCGAAATCGCCCAGGCCGGGGTGACGCCGACGCCAATGCAGCCAACGCCGACCCCAACGCCCACGGAACCCACGGCCACTCCGACCCCTCAAGAACCCACCCCTACACCTACAGCACCACCGGATGTCTTACAGGTTGGGGGCAGGGCTACGGTCAACGCCGAAGCAGGCCTACGCGTGCGTAGCGGCCCTGGAACCAATTTCGATCTGGTGATTACATTGCCCTATGGCATGGTGGTAGATATCATCGGCGGCCCGGAACGAGCCGACAGTTACACCTGGTGGCAAATCGAATTTTCAACCCCTGACGGCGAAAAACAACAAGGCTGGGTCGCTGGCGATTTTTTGGACCCGGGCATTCAAAATTACAATCCCTAACTTACACTGCGTTCAACGATGCGCTCATAAAGCTGGCTCCCGCTCCATGCACGAGTCATCTTCGTGGGCGCATATGCGTTTTCTCATATTCACCAGGGTGACAAAAGGCTGAAAACCGAATGCGTTCAACGCCTCTAGGGCGGGTAATTGATAATCGAATAGCGTCGTGGTTACTGGACGCTGGGGGAATTGTTGTAGATATCTGAGCGCATGGGCCAAAAGAGGCATACTCCACTCCTCCCTGAGGTCGGGATAAAGCAAAAGATCGATCCGATGCTCGTTGAAACGGAACACATCCACATCGAGAACGCCCATGAGCTCTGTCCCCAGGAACAGGCCCCAGCGCACTCTGTGACCGACTCCAAACCAGCGCCCTAACCGCTGCTGCAATCTTGAGGAGCTGCTGCTGCGAAAACCAATAGCCCGCGTAGGATGCCACCAACGCGCCTCTCTGGATAAAGCGCGACGCAACAAATATCGAACGGCCCGCCAATCCCGCTCATAGAGGAGACGCAATTCACCTTTCGAAGGCATGGGGATATGGGGCGCTGCGGGAGGAAAAGACCTGCGCAAGCGATACTCTGTCAAAAGCTCCGCAAAGCCCAGGCGCTGATACATGCCTCTGGCGGTATCATTATCTTCTCTGACTTGTAAGATCGCCCAAACGCCACCTTGCTCGGCAATGTAATTCATGGTCAGACGCATCAGCTCGGAAGCGATGCCGCGACCGCGATACGGTTCTTTGACGGCGACGTTGGCAATGATATACCGGCTCTGAAATTGCGGCATGCGCTGCAC
>WFTO01000280.1 GCA_015485435.1 Anaerolineae bacterium
AAATATGGTTGCGCTGACCAGCACCGAACCTAAGGCGCTACGGTCGCGTATGATGGAATTGAGTTGAGAGAAGAAAGAAGTGCGTTGTATGGAAGGTCTTTTGGGGCTTGTTGGCAATAGAAATGCAATGATGAATATGGATACACCGCTGAAAAAGCTGAGCAGACGGAATGGCGACTGCCATCCCAGCGCTCCAATCAGCCAACCAACGATGGGCATCATGATGATTCCGGTAATGGCCCAGCTATATTCCACGGTGATGAGAGCCCGTCCCAGGTGGCGTCTCGGCGACTGTTCGCTGATATAGGCCTGCATGAGTGGGTAGGTGATGGCGTCACTAACGCCCAAAATAAAAATCGCAATAACCGCCAACCAAATCCCGGTTGCCAATCCGAAACCGAGCAACCCTAATCCCTGTAGCGCAAAGCCAACAATCAATAAGGGTTTTGGGCCAATGCGATCGGCTTGATGACCAAAAAGTGGAGCAAGCGCTACCGCAAAAGTGCGTAGCATAAGCAGCGCCCCCATAGCTGCCAGAGTAATCCCTAATCCTTGAGCATAGTCGTTTAGAAACGGGTACATCATGCGGATGCTGGTGTCTCGCACCAGGCGCACCAAGATCATCAGCATGATGAATCGTTTCAGGTATCGGCCCGTTTGAATCCCCGGTTGCCATTTCAGAAGTTGAATGGGCATGAGTCTCTGTCAACAAGAAGTATGGTGATGTCGTGAAGGCAACAGACAAAATCAAACGCCACGATTCACTGGCGATGTGTGAATGGTGACGTTTGAAATCCCTTATTGAGCGCAGGGCTTTTTTGGTAGGGCAAGGAATCCTACGTTATTTGGATGGCAATTTGGAACGACGTTCGACCACCCGAACCATCATCGAAAGGAACAATGTCATGATGAGATACAGGATCATGACGGTGTTAAAGCCTTCAAAAGCTCTGAAATTACGCGAAATCCACAATCGTCCCGATTGCAGCATTTCTGGCAATGCAATGACTGAGATCAGGGAGGTGTCTTTGAGCATGGCGATGAGGTCATTGCCCAGAGGAGGCAGAATCAGACGGATGGCCTGTGGTAGGATGACCAATCGCATCGCCTGGGAGTATGTCATGCCTAGCGAACGCGCGGCCTCCATCTGACCTTTGGGGATGGATTGAATGCCTGCTCGAAAAACCTCTGCCATATAGGCCCCGTACCCAAAAGCCAGACCAATGACAGCCGCCGGCAGCCCGCGGAGATCGATGTTGCCATCGGTAGCATTCCTTAATGCCGGGGTTACGGCGAATCCCATATAGAGAATGATCACCAACATAGGGACGCCGCGGACGATTTCAACATACAAAGTTGAAAGGGTATAGGGCATGGCGGGGAGCAAGGCAAAGAATGCCTCGATTCCCAAGAAGAAAAAGATCGCGGATTTGGGCGTTCGCCAGTCGGGCATGACCACCAGCAGCAAGGCGAAAAAGGCAGCGCCGAATGCCAGGCGTTTCCAAAGCCCTGGGCGTAGGTCCGGCGAACCATCGGCCACGCGCATAATGCCAAAGATGAGGCCAAGGACAAGTGCCACCAGGAAGGAAATGATAGTGACCTTAATGGTCATCATGACGCCCCGCGCATTCCAGGCACGTTCTAAAATACGAAGGATATTGCCATGAAAATCGTCAATGAGAAGGACGTTTTTTGTCCCTGGCGGCGCTTTGCCCGCGAATGTGGGGGTGGATGTGCTCAAAACCACATATGTGCCGTCGGGCGACGGTTCAAGTGGCGGCTGTTCTTCTTCTGGCGCCCCCTTGGGGATTTCGAAATAATAGGGGCCATCTTCCCCCAACAACACTTTGTCTTCCCCATAATATTCCACGCGGAAATAGTACTTCCCCGGATCCAACGGCGTGCTCATCTGATAGGACCAGCTGCCATCCTCACCGATTTTTGTTTTCTGGATGTTTTGAACAACGTCTTGGTTCCAGGGAAAATCAAAGATAAAATAAAATGCGTTACGATAGTAATCGTTATTAACAATAGAAAAGAAAACGAAAATAGCAATAATGGCGGTGATGATGACCCACCAGGGCATGTGTTCCCATGGGATGGCTAATCCTAGCCGCCCGCGATGGCGCGCTTTTTCATCTGGAGAGAGGATGGTGGAAAGATCGTCTGTTTTTTTTTGTTCGTCCAAGGGTTTCCTCCCTGTACAAAAGTTAGAGTGGCGACGACTGCAAAGGGCACTAGTGGCGACACATCAGACGTTGTTTGAGTTTATATGATCCAGGCCCTGACGTTCGCTTTTGGTCAGGGCCTGGATATCATGCTTTAAAGCAATGCGTTGACTGCTTTGAGGGCGGCTTCATAATCAGGATGCATGGCTACTTCGGGACAATATTCTGTGTAGCGAACGGTGTCGTCTGCATCGATGACCACCACGCCACGCTGACTTAATCGCAATTCTTTGATGTGGGTGCCATAGGCGTTGGAAATAGCCATGTCGTAATGGTCGGAGACCATGACAGCATCTTCCAGACCTTCGGCGCCACACCATTGCTCTTGCACAAAAGGCAAGTCAGCACTGATGGTGACGACGACAACGTTGTCATTGCCTTCGAAGGCTTCGTTAAACTTTCGGGCCTGGGCCGAACAAATCCCTGTATTCAGGCTGGGCACAAATACCAGGACCCGAATCTTACCCTGGGTGTCTTTGATGACATCGAAGGAGTCGGTGCTGAAACCTTTGGTTCGACCCGAAGCAGCGGGCGCTTGTTGGCCAACCTGCACAGGCTGGCCCAGAACGGTAAATGTTGCCTTGCCGCCGACTGTAACTTTGCGTTCAGACATTGTGGACATTCTCCTTGTGGTATAGATGTGTGGGATGAAATGGACGTGGCTCAATCATAGTGGAATCGAGCCTTTTTCTACAATTTGACGCCTGTTAAAAGAGGGGGGACATTGACAAAATAGTGTTTGCTTTCTTATAACCTGAGGCGTGGATCCAGGGCGTCGCGTAAGCCGTCGCCTAACAAGTTAAATCCCAATACGGTCAGCATAATGGCCAGACCAGGAAAGAGCATGACCCACCAGGAGCCGGAAAGGATGAATTGAATGCTGTCGACAAGCATTTTGCCCCATTCAGGATAAGGAGGCTGCTGTCCTAATCCCAAAAAACCCAATGCCGCTGCGTCCAGGATGGCTGTTCCCATGCTCAAAGTTGCCATCACGATGATTGGCGACAGACCGTTTGGTAAGATGTGGGTGAGAAGGATGCGCGTTTGGCTGGCGCCTAACGCCCGGGCAGCGAGCACGTAATCTTCTTCTCTGGCGCTCAAGGCCATGGAACGGGCTAAACGGGCATATGGAGGAATATAGACAATGCCAATGGCGATCATGGCGTTGCGTAGACCTGGCCCTAGTGCTGCCACTAGCGCAATGGCCAGCAAAACGTAGGGGAAGGCCAGCATGACATCCATGACTCGCATAATGATACTATCCAGTATCCCGCCAAACAGTCCTGCCAGAAGCCCGAGCATGGTTCCAATTGAGAGAGAAATAGCAACAACCATCACCCCGACCTGCAAAGAGACTCTGGCTCCATGGATGACGCGTGTCATCACATCTCGGCCTAGATCATCTGTGCCAAAGGGGTGCTCTAAACTAGGAGGTTGCAAGCGAGCCTTCAGGTCGAGATCGGTTCGCGCGTCGTATGGCGAAACAATGGGCGCAAAGATGCCAATGATCAGAAAACTCAGTACAAGGGCAATACCCACCTGTGCACTGCGCGTCTTGAGGGTGCGACGTAGGGCTCGCTTGAATTGGCTTTCTGAACCACGGGCGAAAACTTTCAGTTGTTCGGTGTCGAGTTCGTTATCAGCAATTGATACGGTCATCAGTCGTAACGGATCCTGGGATTGAGAAAGGCGTAGCTGATATCAACAATGAGATTCACAAGTACAAAAATCAGCGCGATTAACAGCGTCACCGATTGAACGATAGGATAATCGCGGCCGCTGATGGCATCAAAGACCCACTTGCCAATGCCTGGCCAAGAGAACACCGTCTCGGTTAAAATCGCACCACCCATCAGACTGCCAAGTTGGATGCCGATGACGGTGACTACAGGCAACATGGCGTTGCGCATGACATGGCGGGTGATGACGGTCCATTCGCTCAAACCTTTAGCCCGAGCTGTGCGAACGAAATCCAACCCCAGCACCTCCAGCATGGATGAACGCATCATCCTGGCGATAATGGCTAATGGAATGGTCGCCAAAGCGAGAGAAGGAAGTACAAGATGAGAGAGCGCGTCTTTAAACGCCACCCAATTTTGCGTCAGGACTGCGTCGACAAGATGCAGGCCCGTGATATGTTCAAGTTCAATACCAACGCTAAGCCGTCCGCCTGTGGGGAACCAACCCAAAAGGAGGCCAAACACATACATCAATAAAATTGCAAGCCAGAAAATAGGCATAGAAACGCCGATTAATGCCCCCATCATGGTCATGGTGTCGATAAGACTGTTGCGCTTTAGTGCCGAAACGACCCCGGCGGGAATGGCAATAATGATAGCGATAAATATGGCGGCCAAAGAAAGCTCCACCGTTGCCGGAAATCGGCGTTTTAGCTCTAGGGAAACCGGGATATTGCCATGGATAGAATTACCAAGATTTCCCCAAACCACTCCCCCTATGTGACAATTCAAAAGGGTGAATGCTCGGTAACATTGAAGCTCTTCCCGGTCGTTGGACCAGCTGATTCCACCCTGATAGCAAACTGACTGACCACGACTTAATTCAATGCACTTGTCTCCCTTTCGGGTGGTGTACTCCATATCCTCCGTAATGGTGTAGAAGGATATTTTCCCCACTAAAAAGCGCATATATTGCACGTAAAGGGGATCGTTAAGCCCCATTTGTTCACGCAAGCGTTGGACATTTTCTTCCGTCGCTCGCTCTCCCAACATCGCGACCGCCGGATCGCCGGGAATGAGGTGCACAAAGGAAAAAACTAGGAGTGAGACACCTAGTAGGACGGGAATAGTGGCAACGAAACGACGTAGGATGTATGTGCCCATGACGAAACCGTGAAAGAATGAACGTGGAAAGATGGCTCCGATCTGGGCGACCGGAGCCATCTTCGTTACCTGATCATGGAAGAGTTAAGCCGTTATTTGCTTATGGTAACGTACTTGTACAGGTCTGTACCCACAGCATTGGGGATGTAGCCAGAGACTTCTTTGCGGAAGATCAATGGCGTCTTGTTGTGGGCGATCCAGATGCGGGCAACATCATCCATCAACATTTGCTCAGCCTGCATGTACAGCTTTTCGCGTTCAGCCTGATCGGTGATGGATCGGGCCTTGGCGAGCAGTTGGGCCAGTTCTGGATTCTGATACCAGCCTTCAGATGCCTTCGGCTCTTCGGTGCCACAGAAGAAGTAGCAGAGGAAGTTGTCGGGATCGCCGTTGTCGCCGCCCCAACCGAGTTGGTAGAGACCGTAGAGTTCGCCGTTGCGGCGTTTATCCAGATAGGTCGGCCAGTCGCCAGCCAGCTCGAGTTTGGCGTTGATGCCAACTGCCGCCAGCTGTGCAGCCATGGCCTGGGCAATGCCTTCGGGATCCGGATAGTAGAAGCGGACGACGGGCATGTAGTACAGGGTCAATGGCATCTTGGTACCATCTTCCAGTGTGACCTCACTCAATCCATTTTCGAAACCAGCTTCCTTCAACAGCTCTTTGGCTCGGTCCGGATCGTAAGGGATGCCGTGAACATCGGGGTTGTGCCCCCAAACCATCGGTGGCAGGAAGTTCTCGGCGACTTCGCCATATTTTCCATAGAAGGTCTCGACGATGGATTGTTTGTCGATGGCGGAGGCGATGGCCTCGCGGACACGCTTATCCTGGAATTCTTTGATCTTGTAGTTGAACGCCAGATACGCGGTGTTCAACGCGGGGCGGGTGAGTACATAGACATCATCCGCTTCCTCTGCGGTTTTCAGGTCCTCAATGTTGGCCTGCTCCATGGCGTGGATTTCTCCCGAGCGCAGCGCCAGGAAGCGGGCGGAGTTGTCGGGGATCACGCGGATGACAATGGTATCCACGTTGCCAGGGATCTCGCCCCAATAGTCCTCGTTGCGAACCAGGGTGATGTGGTCGTCCGTGACCCATTCCTTGAATTTATAAGGCCCGGTGCAGACGTAGCCGACTTCAGGGGTGCCGTAGTCGGGGCCATATTCCTTGATGGCTTCGGGGCTGGCGATGGAGAACATGGGCATGGCCATATTCGCCAGGATGGGGGCCAGCGGTTCGCGAAGGGTGAATTTAACTGTATAGTCGTCGACTTTCTCAATGCCAGTGACGATGGAGTCACCTTTGAAGCCGCCCCACATGTAGTCCCAATACTCGTAGGCCTGACCTTCGAAGTGATAGGGATTTTCGGGGTCCCACCAGCGTTGGAAGTTGAAGACGACTGCATCGGCGTTGAAGTCGGTGCCGTCGTGGAATTTCACACCTTTCCGCAGATAGAAGGTCCATTCGGTGCCATCTTCATTCGATTCCCAGCGTTCGGCCAGGCTGGGCACCACATTGGTGGTTTCTTTGTCATAAGCCAACAGGGATTCGCAGCCCTGATTCGTGACGCGGAAGGATTCGCCATCCGTTACGACCGCAGGGTCTAACTGCACCGAGTCGCCGCCGCGACCGAAAATAAAGGTGACGCCTGCGCCTGTCTCGGCCTGGCCTTCGCCGCTCTCAGCGGTTGTAGGAGCGCCAAACCATTTTTCGTAGATCTGATCGTATTCACCTGAGGCTTTGACAGCTTCCAGTCCCTTGTTAATGGCAGCAAGGATTTCGGGGGCGTCTTTGCGGACGGCGATGCCGTAGAATTCATCGGTGAAGGGGCCCGCGACGATCTGGACGTTCCATTCGGGATTGGCTTTGATCATATCGGCGGTCGTGGGGCCGTCATTGATGACGGCGTCTACGTCGCCATTGGCCAAAGCCTGCATGGCTAGGGTGATTTCATCGTAGCGAACGACCTCAGCATCGGTGTTTTCAGTGGCCCAGATATCTCCGGTGGTGCCGAGCTGTACGCCGACTTTCTTTCCGGCCAGATCTTCGGGGCCTTTGATGTCGCTGCCTTTCTTTACGGCCAAAACTTGGCCCGCATTGAAGTAAGGTTCGCTAAAGTCAACGGTCTGTTTGCGTTCGTCGGTGATGGTGGCGGCGGAAATGACGGCGTCGAACTCGCCGCTGGCGAGAGCCACAAAGATGCCGTCCCAGCGGGTGTTGACGAATTCAGGCTCAAAGCCGGCGGCCTTAGCAATGGCCTTCATCAGATCGATGTCAAAGCCCTGGAT
>WFTO01000281.1 GCA_015485435.1 Anaerolineae bacterium
ACCAGGTATCGGCCAAAAGCCACCAGAGAATCTTGTTCCTTCCAGGCCTCCAACTCCTCCTTGGTGCGATAGGCCATGGCGTCCGACGGAGAATGTCCCGAAAAACGATATGTCACGGTATCCAACAGCACCGGGCCCTGACCTGCCAACAAAAGCTCCTTTTTCCGCAGGATAGCGTCGGCAACAGCAAGAGGGTTGTAGCCATCGATGCGCTCGGCGTGCATGGCTTCAGGATTCACGCCCATAGCCACGCGGGCCAGCATGCCAAACCCCATGGTCTCTCCCTGTGGTTGTCCCCCCATGCCATAAAAATTGTTCATAAAATTGAACAACATAGGGGGAGCGCCGCCGATTTCCTCAGGCCAAAGCGTTTGATATTGATCCATAGCTGCAAGCATCATCGCCTCCCACACCGGACCACATCCCATGGATGCATCGCCGATGTTTGCGATGACAATGCCCGGCTTACGTCGGATGCGTTTGAATAATGCCGCGCCGGTGGCGATATCCGCCGACCCGCCGACAATGGCATTGTTGGGCATCACACCAAAGGGAGGAAAGAAGGCATGCATGGAACCTCCCATGCCCTTATTGAAGCCGGTTTCTCGGCCAAAGATCTCAGCCAACGTCCCATAAAGCACATAGTCCATGGCCAAACCCTTCACATCCTCCTGACGGCTGAAGTGTTCGACCGCTCGCAACGTGACGCCATCCATGTAGTCTTCCATAATTTGCAGCAGTGCGTCATCCCCTAACTGCGCAATCGCTGAGAGACTCTTCGCCAGGATCTCCCCATGGCTGCGATGAGAGCCAAAGATGAAATCATCTGGCGTCAGGAAAAACGCCTGCCCCACAGCGGCCGCTTCTTGCCCAATGGAGAGATGCGCTGGGCCGCGATGATTATAGGCGATACCTTCATACTCGCCCCTCTTTTTGATGCTATCTAACATCAACTCGAATTCCCGTATGGTCGCCATATCCCGGTAGATCTTCAACAGCCCATCACGCCCAAAACGAGCCAGTTCGGCTTCAGGATCGGACACATAAGCATTTACCGGAATTTCTGGGGCGGTAATCACGCCTGGCTTTCGGGCGTCAGCCGGATCGATGAAGATGGCTTTTGTCATCGCGTCAATGCTCCGATAAAACAAAACAGGCCGTCGCAATACGACAGCGGTGAGGGAAAGGGGGAGAGTAACTTTCGATTTTTTTCATTATAACACAATTCGAAAATCATGTCAATCCAAAACACCTTTCATTTGACGAAATGCATCTTTTGTGTTATGATATTCGAAAATAATCGAAACAAACACCCTTTGTCTCCTCGCCATATGATGCACCAACCTATTTATCCTCAGGAGCGCCGACAGGCAATCCTCCAGCTTTTGCAGAAACATGGCCGCGTAATGGTCGGCGATCTCAGCAAACGATTTGGCGTGTCCGAAGTAACAGTACGCGCCGATCTACAGGCCCTCGCCCGCGAAGGCAAACTCATCCGCACCCATGGTGGCGCTGTGCTTGCAGCGGTTCATCAGCAACCAACGACGGAAGACCTTCGCCTTGAGCGCCGAAAACGACAACACCCACACCAGAAGAGCGTCATCGGTGCTGCAGCCGCATCCCTGGTAGAAAAAGGGGACGCCATTTACCTGGACGCCAGCAGCACCGCACTGGCCATTGCCCAGCACATCAAAACCAGACAGTTGATCACCGTATTGACCAGCAGCCTGGCTGTCGCCCAAGAACTCAAGGACGCTTCTGGGATCACCGTTGTTCTCGCAGGAGGGATCTTGCAGCGAGAGACCGCGTCCCTTATCGATGTGGATGGTCTAGCCTATTTCAACAAATTCAACATTCAAAAAGGCTTTTTTGGCGCGCATGGCCTGAGCATCCCTGAAGGGCTCACCGATATCAGCGCCGACGTTGCCGCGATCAAGCGAACGCTCGTTCAACGCTGTCGTCAGGTCATCGCCATCCTCGACGCCAGCAAATGGGGGCGCGTTGGCCTCGCTACTTTCGCGTCGATCGAGGAGATCAACATGGTGATTACCGATTACCAAGCACCAGCAGACCTGGTGCGACAAGTGCGCGAACAGGGCGTTGAAGTGATACTGGCCGAAGCCGCCGAGCCGGAAACATTTCAGAACCAGACCATCTGACGTTGAACATCCTAATCGCCTCGTCGTGTACTCATCACATTTCCTGGAGTTTCTCATGCCCGAACCCCTACGCATTCCCAAACTTGGCAATTCGGTCGAAGACGTCACCATCATCGAATGGCTGGTGGAAGATGGCGCTCAGGTCACCAAGGGGCAGGAGGTGCTCGAAATCGAAACCGATAAATCGACCTTTGCGATTGAAGCAACTGCGGATGGCTACATCCACCTCGGCCCTTATGACCGGGGTGACGTTGTGCCTGTATTCACCATAGTCGCTGTTATCGGCTCCCAAGAGGATGTCTTTCCTAAAGAGGCGCCAAAAGCTACCACTGAAGCTGAAAGCTTCCCTCCATCCCACACGGCATCTTCAGGCGAGCCAATGGAGGAGAAGCATATATCCATCTCGCCACGAGCGCGACATTTAGCCCACGAAAAAGGCGTGGATATCCACGAATTGAAGCCCTCAGGACCTGGAGGGCGCATCATCGAACGAGATGTGCGAGCCTATCTCGCCCAGCGCCCCGCCATCACGCCCATCGCACAGAAAATGGCCACAGAGGCCGGACTGGACATTCGCGCATTGCAAGGCACCGGAATTGGCGGTCGCATCACCAAAAAAGATGTGTTGGCGGCTTTGGAAAAAGAGCGTCCTTCGCAGCAAGAAGCCACACCGTCCCCGTCCGACTTGGTCGAGGGAGAAAACCCGGTATTGGAGCGAATTCCACTAACAGGGGTTCGTAAAGTCATTGCCCAACGGATGGATGAAAGCGTCCATACAACCGCTCGCGTCACACTGATTATGGAGGTGGATGCCACAGAATTTGTGCACATGCGCGAACGCCTGAAGGCTCATGTCGCGGATACATGGGGATTTGCCCCTGGCTACAACGACTTGCTGGCATTCATCGTCGCCCGCACATTGCCACACTATCCGTATATGAATGCGCGCATCACCGCCGACGCCATCGAGATCCTCGCCCATGTGAACCTGGGCATCGCCGTGGATACAGATCGGGGGCTTCTGGTTCCAAACATCAAGCATGCAGAGAAGAAGAGCTTGCGAGCGTTGGGAGAGACTTTCCGCGAGCTGGTCCAACAGGCCCGTTCTGGTCGCATCGCGCCCGATCACCTTCACGGCGGAACCTTTACCATCACCAATCTGGGCTCGTTTGACGTGGACGCGTTCACTCCGGTGATCAATCTGCCAGAGGCAGCGATCTTGGGGGTGGGTCGCATTGCGCCCAAACCAGTGGTCAAAGAGAACGACATCGTCATCCGCCATATGATGACTTTGAGCCTAGTCTTCGACCATCGTCTGGTGGATGGTGCGCCCGCAGCTCGGTTCCTGCAAGCCATCAAGGAGATCATTGAAGAGCCCTATTTGCTATTGACCATAGCGCCTTAAAAACTTTCATTTTTTCATAACGTATGATAAAAAGGGGGTGTTGTTATAGATCTCGATCTTCAAAACACCTCCCATACACGATCGATGACTCAGCAGGAATAGGAGTGTAAAAATAGAGACTCCTCTTCCCTCGTTGATGGTGCAGTAGGTGTCCAGGGAGGGCCGGTGCATAACATGATACCCTTGGAGGAGACCCCCATGAACGACCCCCGTATTGAAAAAATAGCCGACATTCTGGTTAACTATTCGTTGGGACTGAATCCGGGTGATCGAGTGCTAATCCAGGGAAGCACAGCGGCCGCCCCTTTGATCCGGGCGATATTTCGCCATGCGCTGCGGGTGGGTGCGCGACCAACCACTTATGTTATCCTCCCGGGTCTGGAAAAAATCTTCTACGATGAGGCGGATGAAGACCAATTGCGATGGATTCCCGATTTGGTGAGGTTTGTGTATGAAGAGTTCGAGGCTGTGATCACCATTTGGTCTGATATCAACACTCGAGAGCGAAGGCACTATTCCCCAGGCAAGCGGGCCATCCAGCAACAGGCCATGCGCCCGCTTCAAGAAAAGTTCAGGGAGCGTATGGCCAAAGGGGAGGTCAAATGGTGCGGTACCCTATACCC
>WFTO01000282.1 GCA_015485435.1 Anaerolineae bacterium
GAGAATTAACAGGCAGGGTGGAGATCGCAGGCGTTGAAACCCGCGATTCTACCCTCAGCGAATGGGTGCTCAACGTGGGCCTGGTCTTTCAAAATCCATTCAATCAAATCAGCGGCGCCAAATACACCGTTTTCGAAGAAATCGCTTTTGGGCTGGAAAATATCGGAACGCCCCGCGATGAAATGGTGGAACGGGTCAATCAGGTTATGGAGTTAACGGGCATTGAAGACCTGGCGGATCGCTCCCCGTACTCCCTTTCCGGCGGCCAACAGCAACGCGTCGCCCTGGCTTCTATCCTGGTCATGGAACCCAAAGTCCTGGTTCTGGATGAACCCACCTCGCAAATGGACCCCATTGGCACACGAGAGGTGTTTGCTGTCGTTCGCAAAATGGCGGAAAAGGGCTTGACCGTGGTGTTGGTGGAACACAAAGTTGAGTGGATCGCACAGTTTGCAGACCGCGTCATTGCCTTGTATGAAGGCAACATCCTTATGGATGGCACGCCAGCGGATGTATTAACATCGGACATTTTGCTTGAAAAAGGATTTGGCCTTTCTCGCTATACATTGGTGGCGCGGCGGGCGAAAGAGGAGGGGCTTTGGCCTGTCGATCGTCGTCTCCCCGTCACGCTGACTGAAGCCGTGGAAGGATTTCGTCGGAGAAACCATGAACATCGACATCCGTGACCTTCATTTCACCTACCCTGGCAACGTTCACGCTCTGAACGGGATTTCACTTTCCATCGCGAGCGGTGAACAAGTGGCCATCATCGGACAAAACGGCGCAGGAAAGACCACCCTGGTCAAACACCTCAATGGATTGCTTCTGCCAACGTCCGGCGTCGTACGTATAGGCAGTTGGGACACCCGCGAACATCCTGTTGCCAAACTTGCAGCACGCGTCGGATATGTATTCCAAAACCCCGACGAACAGCTCTTTACCAAAACGGTACACGATGAGGTCGCCTTCGGGCCCAAAAATCTGGGATATCCCCCTGAAAAAGTAGAACAATTGGTGGAAGATGCACTGGAACTCACTGAGCTGCAGGATAAACGGGATGTGAACCCTTACGACCTATCTGCCACTTGGCGAAAAATGGTTGCATTAGCCTCCATCGTGTCCATGGACACGCCGATTATCGTATTGGATGAACCAACGACCGGGCAAGATGCAGCCAACATAGCCCGTATTGCCCATGTGGTCGCCACATTGCGCGCTCGAGGAAAGACGGTTATCACCATCACCCATGACATCGATTTTTGCGCCGAGAATTTTGACCGCATCATCGCTCTGGCTCAGGGACGCATCTTGCTTGATGGCCCGGCCAATGACGTGTTGGGACAAGAGGATGTCTTGGCCCAAACGTATGTCGAACCTCCCCAACTCACCCGGTTAGGGCTCCGTTTAGGATTTGAGGAAGTGGTGCGCAACGAAGAGGAATTCCTTGCCGCTTATCGGCGCTATATCGACGACCACGGGGAATAACAGTGCGGGGGTCTTCATCATGCCCACATCCTTACGACGCGTTTCGGGGTATTTTGGCCTGTTTTTCATGTTGGGCGCAGTCATTGCTTCTCTGGGGCCCACGCTTCCTGAACTGGCTGGAAATGTAGGGGCAACGATCAGCCAGATCGGCATCCTCTTTAGCACGCGATCTTTTGGG
This sequence comes from Anaerolineae bacterium, assembly GCA_015485435.1. Lineage (GTDB taxonomy): Bacteria > Chloroflexota > Anaerolineae > J102 > J102 > M2005. Next base: position 1,664 of record WFTO01000282.1, read on the forward strand.
TACCTGTTAGGCTCTTTCTCAAGCGGCGCTTTCTTTGACCGATGGCGGGGCCACACCCTGATGGGCATCTTCACCCTTGCAGCCGCCCTGGCAATGGCTACGATTCCGCACATTCATTGGCTTCTCTTGTTGGGCCTTGTCGTTTTCGTTGTCGGTTTCGCGCAAGGCGGCGTGGATGTCGGTTCCAACACCCTGTTGGTTTGGACGACACCGGCAGGGACCGGTGCATTGCTCAACGCCATGTATTTCTTCGCGGGGCTTGGCTCCTTTCTCGCCCCCCTATATCTACAACGTGTTGATCTGATATGGGGATACCGTGGCATCGCCATCGGCTTGCTGCCTCTGGCCCTCTGGCTCTTTCTAACGCCCTCACCCACGATTCCGCATCGGATCATCCACCAACGGCAAGGAAAGGTGACCGAAATCGGCTTTTTTGTGGGCTTCGGCATCCTCGCCTTTCTCTTTATTGGTGCAGAGGTAAGTTATGGGGGGTGGATATTCACTTACTTGCTTCGTAGCGAATTAGGAGATGAAGCGACAGCGTATCAAATGACCTCTACCTTCTGGCTTGCGGTGATGTTGGGCCGCCTTATCTCGATTGGATTGGCACACAGACTCCAGACCAAACAGCTTATTCTGTGCTACCTAGGAGGGGCAGTGTTCAGCGCAACCTGGTTGCGTTTTGGCGCGCATGCACCTCTGGTTGTTTGGGTAGGCACCTTGGGCATGGGATGGAGCCTGGCGGCGATTTTTCCCACCACGTATGCCTTTGTGCAACAGTATGTTCCTATCTCCGGTCGCATCAATGGTTTCGTTTGGGCTGCCGGCAGTTTGGGAGCCATGACATTGCCCTGGTTCATCGGTCTACAAATGGAAAAATCAGGGCCACTGTCAATGATGGACATCCTCCTCTTTGTATGGGTAACGGCCTTTGTAGTTTTTCTATGGATGCTCTGGAGATCAACGCACATCAAGAAACCACTTCCAACACACGACTTCAATCTAGACTGAAAACGCACCAATCATCTAAGGACTCGGCAAATAGGGTATCAGTGCAGACACGTGGATGAAACCGATGGCCTTTGGATGCACTCGGCAACAGCCTATCGGTAAGTTGAATTGGCCCTCTCGGATATCAGTAGCCAACATCATTGATTTGCATGCTTTTACGATTATTATCTCAATCTCCAGAACGATGTTCTGGGGGATAAGCGAATAACTCGCAACTTTCACACAAATAACGAGTGATCTTGCCCAGCATGCCTTAGCAAAATTCAAAAAACTAAGTTTTCTTAATAAAATCAACTGTCTTCCCCCAATACGTTCTCGCTCTATGGAAAACACAAAGACAGTCAGTTTAAACAAAAACGTATTGACACGGCCTTTCTTCCGTCCTGTAATGATCATTGGATGATCATTCACGTTTGGGGAAAAATTCGCCAGTTTTCGTATGCCTTCTTGTTTGTAGGATGCGGTCGCATGTTTTGTGCGATGTCGTGACGAATGATCGTCCAGACAGCCATCCAAACATTCAAACAACTTTCTCCCCCCGGAATCCGCAAATCGTCCCCTCGGAGGTAGCCCCATGAACCGCAAGATTCCTTTGGGCGTTCTCTCCCTGCTTCTTTTCCTGGCCCTGACGTTGGCCTTGGCTCTTCCCATGATGGAAACGACGGTCAGGGCCGAAGACGCTACAACCACCCCTGCAGCTATCAAGGACCCTCCACCTACCATAACGTATTACCTCCCCCTCTTTTACAAAGGTCCTTACCCCATTCCTCCCATGTTAGCCTGGGCTTCAGGACCCGAGGGGATCCTCCTACGATGGCGATGGCCCAAAAATGCCCCCCCTGCCAACGCCTTCCTGATTTATCGAAACGGCAAACTACTAACGACGGTGCGAAGGGTCACTGACGAAGGGGAAGCGATACAATTGTTGGGAAACGAAACTTGGAACTGGTTGAAAACAACATATCAAATCACAACCATCGCCCAGCTCCATAACTTTTTGGATGCAAACCCATTGGTCGCATTGTGGCTCGCAGATCAACGATACCCAGTCGCACTGATTAGGGCCATGGGTTTTCTGGATACCTCAGCCCAGATTGGGAGGACTTATACTTACGAAGTCATCGCCCAGACCAGTCTGGGACCTAAATCATTGGGACGCTTCGTTATCAATCACCAAGGATTCACACCTTTACCCACCCCATCGGGCCTACAAAACGTGCAGGTGTTGGACGATTCGCTTCAAGGATCATCGGATTGGGCCAGGGCCCAACGCAATCGCAAGGTCAACGCCCGCGTCTTCTTGCGCTGGAACCTACCAACCAACAATGGGCTCCCAACAGCATGGATCAGCGCATACGATGTATACCGGGCCAGCAATCCTAATGGCCCTTACGAACGCATCAACATCGAAAATGGCGAGGATAAACCCGTCATTCCCATGCCCTCGTACACCCCACCCAACGCGTCGGGTGAGTACCAGGAACACCCGTACTTCTATGCAGATGCGGACCCCAACTTGAAGGCTTGCCAGCCCTACTATTACCGAGTGGCTCCCCGTGACCTCTTGGGCCACATCGCAGACTGGAACGACCCTGCCCAGAGAAGCCTGTTCAGCGATTACCTGGTGGCCACCCCGCCCGACACGGAGCCTCCCCCAGCGCCCATCGATGTGACGGCTACGGCCGACCACGTGGCCGGGGTCATCACCATCACCTGGCAACCGGTCACCGACGCGGTGAAGTACATCGTCTACCGCAGCACCGCCCCAGACGCAGCCTGGCCTGGAGGGACAGATTGCGTCACCTGCACTACCTGGGTGACCATGACCACCACATCTGACATCACATGGATTGATACTCAGGCGCAATTCGAAACCCGATATTGGTATATCGTCCGGGCCCTTGATGCACCCTGCGGCAACCATCCGCCTAACATGAGCGCGCCTTCCCGGGCGGCTTCCGCGGTGCTCCACGACCGCACCCCGCCAGGTCAATGCCACATCGAAAGTTCCCCACGCCACCCATACATGCATATCTCCTGCGGGGAGGACACCACCGATATCCTCATCTATTGTCGCTTCGACGGCGGCCCGGAGATCATGGTGGCCAAGGAAAAGGGCAAGAGCGTCAACTACGACCTGAGCACATTCTTCACGCCGGCCAAACCTGTACGCGCGGATTGCCGGGCCGTGGCTGTGGACGATCACGGCAACCGGGCTCAGCCCTCGAACTGGGCCGTAGACCTGCCCCTGACGCCGCCGAAAGTGCTCCCGCCCAGCGCGCCCATCCTCCATCCTGTGACCACAAAAGAGGGCGGCTCCCACGGCTGGACCGCGCATCTGGTCTGGGAGGCGATAGACGCACCCTGCCTGACCGGCTTTCGCGTCTACCGGGAATCCCCGGGCGTGCCCGAAGTGCGCATCGCAGATGAGAGCACTCTAAGCAAAGAAAAGCGGGAATTCCTGGACGACGAGGTACAGTGGGGCGTGGTGTATACGTACACGGTTGCCGCGTATCGCGCGGTCGGAGATTGTGGCCCAGCCCTGGAAGTGCGCTCCCAGCCCATTGTCTATCGCGTCGTACAGCCACCAAGCTATCCCGGCCGATCCGTAACCTCGCTGACATGGAGCAACCGCTACTACGACGAGCAGGGGACCCACCTCTCCTGGTCCATGGAAACCAAGCACATCTGGTACGTGGTCTTCCGCAGCCTGTATCAGGATCACGGCTACGTGGCCATTACCCCGCCCATGCTGGATGTCCGCTCTTATCTGGACACCAGCGCGCATCATGACCGGTACTGGTACATGGTCGTCGCGTTGGACCGCAGTACGGGTGAGCCCTTCGCAGCCACCACTCCCTGGAGCGCGAACCCCACCTCGAGCATGTTACAACCTACAACAACCTCCGGCTCCACAGAGCGCGCAACGCCCCACACATTCGCCGCACTACCATCGGTCCTCTACTTCGGCGGCCCCAAGGGCTTCCAACTCCATGTCACCGAATATGCACCGCGCTCGAGCCTCGACGACCTGAACGGTGAAGGAGACCTATACATCTACTATCCCTCCCGCAAGATACCCACCAAAATTCACCTGAGCTTCGCGCATCTAAAGGCCAAAACGGATGGCATCATCACCGACGGCAGCGTGAGCCTGCCCGACAACACATTACCTTTACGCGTGAACCAGGGCTTTTACTACGAAATCACCACCCTGACCCTGGACGCGGAAGGAGGCGCAGGGAATATCACCCTCCACCTGCCTACAAGCGTCTCTTACCACTGGTTCCTGTACCTACCGCCTTACAGCAGCGGGTTGAGCGACTCTGTGAACCTCAGCAATGCAACCATCGATCCAAACCTGACCTTCCAGCGGGTGGTGAATTGGAACCTGGACTGCGATGAACAGACCAAAACCTATTTCCAGCTAGAAGACCTGCCCTGGAAGATCATTCCCACCGCGCCGGTTACTTACACCAACGAGAACATTTCCTTCAGCGCCGCGTGCGCTCTCTACCTGGAGCGCTACACCGGGGAACGTCCCGCCGCGGGGGAACCAGACGCAAATGACGGGCTCCTGCGCCCGGTGTACACCAGCGGGAACGCATCCATCGCGCCAGACGGCCTGACAGGAACCTTCAACACCAACGATAACGCCCACTATGGCACGGTCTTCCCCTACGGATTCGAGCTGACATTGCTCCGTCCGACCCTGATCCTGGACGCCGGAACCATCATCAGCGGCACAGCACTGAGTTCCTATTTCATCACCCAGAAAAGTTCGGTTCAGTTCGAGTATTTCCAACACATCGCCCAGACCGATCCACACCATGGCGCGAAGATGGATACGCCCGAAGGTCACTGGACCGGATTCCTCTCACACATTCAGATAGGTCGCGGGGGCAGCATCTACGCTCGGGCCGAGCGGGCTCTCCTTTTCCCGCCCGTACCGAACATCAGTTGGCTCAACCATGGGTTGACATTGCAGAACTCCATCTACGAACTCTACATCCCACCCATTCAGAGCACCCGTCTTCCCTGGGAGGACGCTCTCTGGCCCACGCAAGAATATGCCAGTTCCGACGGCATGCGCCTGGAATCAGGCCTCAACTTGCGCACGACAGACGGCGCCCAACTGGTGTGGAGCGACTGTTCTACCAATGGACCCACTACCTTCCCCGAGAGTGTGGCTGCTGATCTGTATATTCGCCGCTCTGGCGTCTCCGACCTGCTTCAAGCCTACATCCCCACAGGTAGTCCCATGAGCATGCGCCTGGATGGCTACCAGACTCGGCTTCAGTCCTTCACCCTGGTCTTCTTTGACAACATGCTCTACGATCAGGATATCAGCGGTTCCTACTACTTGCCCTTCCCCGCGGACGCGCTTATTCCCTTCCGAAACGCGATTCTAGACGAAAGCGCGTGTATCCTAAGCGCGGAGGTGATGGCCACAAATATTCATCTCAAGTACTGGGAAGTAACCCTACACCCCGACGCTCTGGAATTCCGCCCACCAGATCCCGACCCCTCCACGCCCGGCGAGCGAGGGCTCTGGCTCATCGGCGGGGTAGAGGTGCCCCACATGGCCCCCGTTGACAACGGCAAGGAAGTCGCGGCCATCCCCTTGGAGACGGCCTTCCGTCCTTCGGGCGAATTCTACGAGATACGCCTCCAGTACGATGAGGTGAATTATCTGTTGGATGGCTTCGTGTACCTGCTCTCCGGCGTTCGACTGAGCGACTGGAGCACGCGCGAGCCCCCCAACTGGGACTCGTCCGCGAACCTGGACCAGCCCCCACCCGGCGCGTGGGATGAGCATGGGTTCGTCCAGGTGGATGGCCGCATGGCCGTACCCATCTTCGGCACCTTGGTCGCCAGGGGCACGGACGACCCGCCTCATGTGTACGTGCTGGGCTGGGATGACTACGTGGGCTTCTCCACGCCCGTGCAGGCCAAACGCACGTGGACCCTACTCACGGACATCACCTGGGACTTCACCCTGGTGTACGCGCAGCAGCCGGACCATGCCCAGGGCACCTTCGTGGGCTTCCGACATGACGACCTGTACGTGGTGGAGATGGACCAGGCCCTGGTCCTCAGTTCCATAATGATGACCGTGGAAAATAAGCCGCGCTTCGACATCTTCTTGGGGCTTTCCTCGGGCGCGGCGGCTCTGCGCGCGCTGGCGGAAACCAAACAGATCGCGGCTACGGACACGTACACCGATGTGCGTTCCACTATTGAGGCCTGGCGCGACCAGCGCTTCCCGGACATGAACGATACCTACGTGGACTTCCTGGGCACCCTCTGGGATAAGTACAAGGACACCAACTACACCAACACCACCGCGGTCATCGATAGTCTGAAGGACAAGGATATCCCCCTGCCTCCGGACGCGCCTCTGGCCGGGGGCACCAAGGATTGGTTGGACGTGTCCGGCGTGAAGATTAAGAAGATGCGGGGCAACGTCTCCTGGCTCCAGGACCCGAATACCGGCGACTGGGACTTCGCAGAAATGCGCATGTCCATCTGGCTGGACATCCAGAAGACCGACACGATCACATCCACCCAACAGACGCATATCCTGGCAGACAAAAATCCCACCAAAGAGAAAACCCTCTTCCACGCGGACCGCATCACCTTCTACATCACCAGGGACAACGACTACGTGGTCGAAGGAGAAAACATCAAAGGGAGCATCTTCAAGGGGGACAGTTTCTCCTTCAAGTCCTTTGACGCCACCCTTGTCGTCAACCCGGACAAAATCCGCTTTGAAGGAGGAGTGCTCTTCCACGAACTCAAGATCAAGGCGGTCACGTTTGATCCTGCGGCCGCGGTGCTGGGGATTGGCCAAGATGTCTATTATCTGGGCGCGCTGGCCGACGCCAAGTACAACAACGTCAAGGTTGGCGGCGCGGTCCTCTTCGGCCGCATCGACGCCAACAGCATCGTGCTCCGCAACATCGGTTTCTCCGACCTGCTGGATAACATGCACATCATCTCCGGCACCCCTTCATCCCTGGCCGGGGCCTACATGCGGGTGTATGGCGACGTGCCCATTTACGAGTCCGGTTGTATGTACCGATTGCACGCGGGTGGCGAACTTGCGATCTGGTACTTCGCCGATCTTCAAGACGAGAGCGCGTCCTGGGGCGGGCAACTTAGTGGGTACGTGTACGGCAAACTCCTTTGCGTGGTGTCGGCCCGGGGTGATCTGACCTTACGTTTGTGGCAACGCCAGGACCGAGATGGTCTCAGCTACCGAGGAGAGTTCTGGGTGGCAGGAGGCATCGGCTGGTGTGAGCCGGAAGACTGGGACACATGGGAAAATCGGTGGTGGGACGACAGTTGGTGCTGGACGTGCGGTGCACTCATTCGGGCCGACTACAATGACACCACGCCCAATGAATGGGAATGGATCACGGATGCAGATTATGAATAAGTCGATCGTGTGCTTACCCCACCATGCCCATGAAATAAGACCGAAAAGCGTTTTGTAAAGTCACAGCAAGCCGCTTATGCACGTTGTTACACGCCTATGCTCCCCAAAGGCCTATGCGCCCGACACAACCGACATGTACCATTCGTCTTTTAGGAATTCCCGAAATCTGGATCGGCGGACGTCGGGCCGCCATCCGTCGACGTCTCGTGCGAGCCCTCTTCTACTATGTGGCCGCTCATGCAGACGGGGTTAGCCGCGATGCCATCGCTACGCTTCTCTCACCCAATGAACCTCAAAAAAACGCTCGACGCCGTCTCTCGCGACTCTTATGGCACCTGCGTAAAGCGTTGGGGCCAGAAGTAAGCCACTGTATCCACGCTGATGCGGATCGATTGTGGCTGGATCCTGCCTGTTGGGTAGATGTACACGCGTTCACTGCTGCTGTAAAGCAAATGCGATTGTGGCGCGATCCCGCGGAAGCGCATTTAGAGCTTTTGGAAGTTGGCGTCGAAGGGGTATCGCTATATCGTGGTGAATTCCTCAAAGGATTTGCACTTCCCCACCACTCAGAATTTGAAAGCTGGGTGCTTTTAGAACGAGAACAACTGGAACAAGCCTATGTAGACGCGCTCGCACTTCTGGCGCAAGCCTATGCCTTGCGAGGCGACTTTTCCCGCGCCATTGCCTTCGCCCGACAAGGAGTCGAGATCGAACCCATCCGCGAGGATCTGCATCGGCTGCTCATGCAAATGTATGAACGCACCGGTCAGCGCACAGCAGCGTTGCAACAGTATGAACGATGCGTGATCATCTTAGAAAAGGAGTTGGGCGTCGATCCTCTTCCAGAGACTCGAGAGCTTTACCAATTCATTTTGCGCGGGCGGCCACTACCTGCTTTGTCGCCCCGGACTTCTACGCCCGCCTGGAAGGTCCTGCCGGGCATGGATGTGCCATTTGTGGGTAGAAAGGATATCCTGGAGACATTATCGCAAGAGTGGCGCAAGGTGTTGCAGGGTGAGGGGCGCATTGTATGCTTGCAAGGCGAGCCAGGCATTGGCAAAACGCGGCTGGTGCATGAATTTGTGCGTCAGATCAACGCGCCCATCCTGATTGGCGTGGGTGAACCGGGCATGGAGGCCAACCCCTACCTGCCGCTTCAGACCATGCTTTCAAAAATCCTGCCCACAATTGCCTGGGATTCCATGAAAATGTTCCCGGACGTATTGGCGGAGGTAAGTCGTCTACTGCCAGATGTACGAGCTTTTTGCCCTGAAGCGCCCCTTCCTCTCCCCATCGATGCCATCGTAGGGCAATCACGCATGTTCGAAGCCCTTGTTCGCTTTCTACAAGCGATTATCACACAACCCACGGTTATGTTCATAGATGACGCCCATAGGACGTCTGCAGCGTTGTGGCAATGGTTCACCTTTCTCAGCCATCGCATCACCCAAATGCCCCTCTTGATCATCGTGGCATACCGACCAGAAGAGGCGCCTCCCGCCTTACAGCGTTTTATGGTCGATATGCAGCATCGAGGCCTGGCCAGGGTGGAAGAATTGACTGGCCTCCCCGAAAACGATGTCACGGCATTGGTGCATTCTGCATGTAAAGAGACCAACACCACACTTCTCAGCATATCAACACATCGGTTGAGCCAGCACACCGGTGGAAATCCCTACTTTATCTTGGAAACCGTGCGTTGGCTATTGGAACGATCAGCGAACGCGGCATCATTGCCGATTCCCAACCGAGTTCGCGACGTTCTCCACTATCGACTTGAACTGTTGAATCCCTTAAGTCGCCAGGTTTTGTACGCAGCAGCAGTGCTCACTCCGCATTTAACAGTCGATATTTTGGCGCGCACAGCCGGACGTAACGAATCGGAAACCGTCGACGCATTGGAGGACCTTTTACACCGACAACTCCTGGTGGCGACTGGTGAACCTCAGCCGGCCTACCGATTTGCACATGATCAATTACGTCAGGTTGTTTACGAGCAGATCGGGCTGGCACGTCGTCGACATCTGCATCGCCGCGCGGCGCAGGCGCTGCTAACCCTGCGTCCTGCACTCATCCAAAATTTAGAAGCAGTGCTGGCCAAACATTGGGAAGCAGCCGGAGAAGTGGCACAAGCGCTGGAAACCACGCTGATCGCACAGGAGATGGCTGCCCAACAATTCGCGTATCAGCATGTAGCGCAACTCGCAGATCGAGCTCTGGACCTGGCTTCCTGCCTTCCTAAAACGCCCTCTGCAATCACAGCCCGCGTCAATGCGTTGCTCTGGCGAGGACGCGCATTCCGAGCCTTACGCCATTACCAAAAAGCCCAGGAAGACCTGCAACAAGTCATTCGCATGGCCGACGCCCTAGCTCATCACAAAACCATCGTCGAAGCTTTGGCTGAAGAGATCCATATCGCCGTTGATCGCTGGCAAGGAAAAGAGGCGAAGTCTCTGGCTGAACGCTGCGTTCTCGCTGCCGAGCACTGTCAAGATACGCATTTGAGGGCCCGCGCCCTATATTTGAAAGAAATGGTCGCCGTGCACTTCAGATGGGCCGTCGATGAAGCGGCTCTTGCCGAAGCGCTGGAAGCATTTAAAAAAGCCGGGGATACAATCAGCATGGCTGAGGTATGGAATCTGCGCGGCGTATACGCTATGATGAAACGGGATTATGAAGGCGCGTTGGCTGCACTGGAAAGGGCCCTGGCGTTGGCGGCCAAGGAGCATCATTACTTTCTAATGCATCGCATCCAGGCCAACCGCGGCCATGTATTGTACAATCGAGGAGACTTTTTGGCGGCCTGGGAGGCATTCACCAGGGCAGAAGAATGGTTGTACAATGTAGGAGTGGAACGTCCTGATAACATCTTTGAAGTAGGTCGAGGGTACGTTGCCATCCATTTGGGACGTTCTCGAGAAGGCGAAGAAGCGTTGAGACGGGCCCAATCTCTTGCCCAAAGTATGGGCTCAATTCTTGGTCAAGTATATGTGGGGCTCCATCTGGCGTTGTTGCGCGGTCTACAGGGGCGTCTTGACGAGGCCGCTTCCTATTTGGAGCCCTTCCTCTCCCTGGAGAAAAAGATCTTTCCCGCCACCTATGTATGGGTTTTGGAGGTTTGGGGCCGGATATTGCGACAGCAGAACAACTATCAAGACGCCTTACGCATTCACAAAGAGGGGGTGAAGCGCGCCTGTCGCACGGGATCTACAAAGCGACAAGCATCCATTCTATGTGAGGTTGGTAATGACTTGCTCAGTTTAGGACGGGTGCACGCGGCCCGACGCATCTTTGAAATGGCGTTGGGCATGACCACCCCCTGGGGTGAAAAAGTGGTAATGGCCAACGCGTTGATTGGTCTGGCGCAATGCTTGCCGGGCGATCGCGATCTTGCGACGCAAGCCCTGGCAGCTGCCCGGTCCACTGGCTCCTTGTTGCTGTTGGCCGCAGCTACACGCGCAGCCGTGGCTACGTATCGGGCCTTGGGCGAGGTCGCCACAGCCGAACGATTACTCGACGAAGTAACGCCTCGCCTGCAGAAAGCGGGTTGGAAGGGCATGATGGACACCCTATAAACACACTGTAAAGTCAGCGTTCCCAGCACCCTGGTGTGGACATTCTGTGGACAATCCTGGGGTATATCTATTACCGAACACAACCTTCATCAAAACCACGCGGTCATCTTCATCCCTGCGTGTTCAAAAATAGGCTTATCCAGGATGCCGAACCATGACAGACCCACCGAAATCCCCCATTCATGGGTACCAGTCCTTCCTCGTTCGAATGTGGCGTCATCCGTCGGATGAGAAGCGCTTGATGGCATGGGAAGGCGATCTCCATCATTTACAAGAAAATCGCGTCTATATGTTCCACGGAATTGGCGAATTGATGGAACACCTGCTGCACATCATCTTTTATGAACATGACGATCAAGAGGTGTAGAAATGAAACGATGAATTGCCATGTTCGGAGCCATCGTCATTCATCCTCATGCCTTTTCTGGAATCGTTGAGTCTGGCGCAAGGGCCATCCCCCAAACAGACACCTCTTCCCAAAACATATCACGCTGAGTTCGTGCTCGAGAGAGCATTTACCTATCAAGGAAGGCGTATGGACAATGGTGCGTCCGTCATTGACGCCGTGTAATCCGCTGGCAGGCCATCGGAGGCGGTGCGGCGGACATCTCACGGTCTATGACGCCTCGATTGGCGTCGCATGCGGAGAATTCTGTCACCTGTGCACATGATTTTGATGCTCAGTGCACCTGTAGGAACAAGGAGGTCGAGCTGATGATGCGGAAGATCATTGTGATCCCGCTAATCCTGATCGCTTTGTGGGCGCTCCCTGCCCATCCCGTCGCCAGTGATGTGCGCTTATCTCAGGCGACGGAGATCGGCCAGGTTGCATATGCTGTGCGAGCCGTAGCCGTTGGGGACGTGGACAATGACGGTTTGCCGGACGTTGTCGCCAGCGATGCACAAGGCAACGTGCACCTTTGGCGCAACAGCGGCACCCCCTTTTCCGCACCCTGGGATGCCTCAATTTTCATTGACGCTGTGAATGGCGGCGTTCAAGGGTTGCGCCTCGCCGATTTAGATCGGGACGGCTACCTGGACCTGGCCGTCGTGGATGACCGGGGCGATCTCTCCTTATTTCATAACCCTTCAACGCCTTTCACCTCATCCTGGACGCGCGTCGCGTTTTCCGTCGGCCCCTATCCTCTTTGGTCCATTGCCGTGGCCGACCTGGATCAGGACGGGTGGATAGATGTTATTACAGGGGGAGACCGCCGATACGGAAACGAAATCTTGGGGTGGCGAAATGATGGAAGTCCATTTGTTGGCAGTTGGAACCCTGCGCCCATCGGCAATCCTGATACGAATGTCTTTGCTCTGGCCGTAGCCGACATCAACTATAATGGCTATCCCGACGTAGCCGCGTCCGGCCTGAGCCGAGACATTACGATCTGGCGGAATGACCGAGGCCCATTCGACGGCAACCTCTGGCCCCACAGCTACGCTGGTTCCACCGCTGGCATCGTGCATTCCCTGGCTTTTGCCGATGTCGATTGGGACGGTGACCAGGATCTGATCTCCGCCAGTGAAACAGGTGCAGACGATCCAGCCGTGGTCCTCTGGCTCAACGATCGCCATGACGCCACGGGCGACCACGATCCTTTCGCGGGCTACTGGTCTTCTCACGTATTGGGTGCCTCTGGCCGACAGGGATACGCCTTGACTGCAACCGATATGGACCGAGACGGCGACGTCGATATCGTGGCCGGTCTGGACGGTGGCGATGGTAACCTGTTTGGCTGGACCAACCTGGCGCGTGGGACCTCATGGAAAAACCACATCCTTGACAATGGCGCCTGGCGCATTGAGGCCCTGGTTGCTGTCGATCTAGACGCCGATGGGGATCTAGACATCATCGGTGGCACTTCGGATCATCGCGTGCTGGCCTGGGAAAATAAAAATGCAGCCACGGAATGGGGAGACTGGCAGGCCTATCCCTCCCCTGACGTCACATCTCCTTTTGTAGCCGTTGCAGCAGGCGATTTTAACGGCGATAGCTGGATGGACGTTGTCACGGCCAGACCCAAAGAAGGCATTTACGTATGGCGCTACGACGCCACCGACACATGGGTCCAATTGGCGGGTTCACCCCTGCCATTGGCCTCGCCCACAGATGTGGCCGTTGGACAAATTGTGCGCCTATCCACGGCGGATGAGGATTTTGATGACATCGTTGCAGTGAGCAGCACCGATGGCATACGCGTGTGGCTGGCCCATGGCGGCCAGGGACGAACCTATTGGAGAGAACAAAGTGCGGGTCTTCCCACCTCTGGCAATTATGCTACGGTGGCGTTGGGAGATGTCAACCGAGATGGGTATCTGGACATCATCGCCGCGGGAATTAGCGGGGTGGAATACTGGGCCTACGATCCACTTTCCTCTGGTTGGCAGAAAGGTCCCGCCCCAGATGCATCCATCATCGACCCCACATCCTATTGTACGATCGCCCTTGACGACCTGAACCGGGACGGCTTCCTGGATGTGGTGGGAGGCCAGTGCAGTAGCTTCAAAGAAAAACAGGGCATTGTCATCTGGTTGGGCAATGGAGGTGCAGGATGGAGCCAGGTGCCCGGACCGGTGCAGACGGGTAAGATAGTGGACGTAGCCGTGGGGGATCTCAATCAAGATGGAGATGCTGACATCGCCGCCCTGAGAGAGGATGCCATATGCATGGCCTGGACCGGTGACGGACGAGGGCATTGGTCGCCTTATAGTGCCCCACAATGCCCTGGGAACACACGATCGTTCGATCTGGCAGACTATGACAAGGATGGCGACCTCGACTGGGTCGCAGCAGGGCTCAAAGGCATAGCCCTCTTCCGCCATGAGTCGGATGATCGCTGGAACGAACACAGCCAAAATCTTCCACAAGGAGATTTTCACTTCCGAGAAGCCGCATTCGCCCACGTCGACCATGACGGCATCCTGGATCTCATGGCAGTCGAAGATGCCAGCGGCCTTCTCATGTGGACCGCCCAGGAGCCTCCCCCAACGTTTAGCAACTTCAAACCCACCTCATGGGTGGCCAGTCGCACTCCCGATTGCAACGTAGAAGTGAGAGACATTGGCTCCGGTCTGGATGTCTCACGCGGCGCCTGGTTCCAATACTCCACCGACGATGGCGCAACCTGGAGCCCATGGAGATCAGCCAGCATTGAAGGCGCCGGTGTTGAAGATGGAACGGTTGGCCCCTTGCTGCTTGTTGCTCGAGCGGTCCCCTTCGTCGAATCCACCAGCACGCAGAGCCCTAATCGCATTCGCTTTAAGATGGTTGATCTGAACGGCAACGAAGGCGTCAGCGAAGCCTATCGGGTATGGGTGGACACGATCCCGCCGCGGAACCCCGCCCAAATTCATGCGACCGATCGCCAGGAGGGAGAATGCAGTGCGGATACAACCCTGGCCTTCCAGTGGTCAGAGGGGACGGACGACAGCAGCGGCGTCGCTGGTTATTATTGGGAGCTTAATCGCTCGCCTCAGGCTATGGGCCCTCCACATCTACTTGGAGGCGCGGACACGTCGGGAACGACTATCACCGTCTCTGAAGATGGCGTCTACTACCTTCATTTCAATACACGCGATGTCGCTGGCAATTGGGCAGAGCCTCATCATACAGGCCCATATCCCATTGACACCCAGCCACCGGGGAATCCGGTCATAATTCCCATTTCGCACGAACTCAATAGTTGGTCCAAAGAGAATATCATCACGGTAAACATCTCAGCCGATGATCAGGGATGTGGCGTAGCAGGCTTTGCCTCTACCTGGTCACAAAATCCAAACGCCTGGGTGGGGACCACCATTAATGCCGCCGGCACCATCATTTCCAGTGGGCCGCTGGCGGACGGCCAATGGTATCTGCACATTCGCGCCGTGGATGAGGCAGGCAATGCCAGCGACATCGAACGATTTGGCCCCTTTGGCATCGATACAACGCCACCTTCTCAATGCAGCATTTATTCGCCTCCCGAAACGAGCCAACCCGATTTTCAAGTCTCCTGGTATTGTCAGGACACTACCAGCGGGATAGCTGGCTATGACGTGCAAGTGCGTTGGCGTCAAGATGGCGTTTGGAGCGATTGGGAGCCATGGCAGCAAGCAACGACCGAGACCCATGTCCGATTTACCGATGCTCAGCATCTGGTCACTTATCAATTCAGAATGCGAGCAACCGATGCCGCCGGCAATGAAAGCGATTTTGTCCTTTCGGGAGAGACGTTTGTACACCTGCCCCCACGTATTACGGCTTACAGTCCATCGACAGGATTTCCCTCCGCTGGATTGGATCAGCCGCCGCTGCAAGTGGTCACCGGCACAGTGGTGATGATCACCGGTACGGCGTTTGCCCCGGTGGACAGCCTCCAAGTCACCTTCAATGGCGAACCGTGGCGTCGCTCTCATAGCGAGGTCATGAATGAAACGGCCATCCGGGCGATGCTTGGCGCCAATACGCCCACAGGAAATGGGGAGCTGTGCGTATCCACCAGATATGGCGAAGACTGTGCGCCCTTCCAGGTCGTGGAGCAGCCCTTCCCCATGCGTTGGGGATTGGGTTTCGACAATTTCATGACGTCCTCAGATCAGATGGATTGGGGCATCTTCGAAGAGGCCTTCGGCAAATGTGAGGTGAACTTCTGCGGGCTGACCCTGGCCATTGGCGTGCCTGTTCCCTGTGAATGGTGTCCTGATGACTTATTAATCCCGCGACCGATGGCAGCAGCCTTTTACGGCGCCTCGCGCGGCATTGCCCAAAATGGGGATTGCTTCGGCATCAGCACGTTGACCCTAGATCACTATTACCAACAACTTTCCCCCTCCCATTTTGCGAGCGGGGCCGATATTCCCGCCTCACTTTCTTGGGAAACGCCCGGCCTGGCGGATGCCATTCGCGCCAGACAATGGCGTCAGCTCTCTGCGGAACTGCTCAGCTTTTTCTCTCAGGAAATCGTCTCCTACGAGTTCCTGGGTCCCCTGGGCTATTTGACTTCACGATTGCCATGGCTTTCTCCAGAGTCCCTGGGAATCCTTTGCATCGAGGATAATGCCAGAGGCCACTGCCTCAACCCATACGATGTGTCGGTAGATTTGGACGCCAGGGCCGCGCGCATCCATGTGTATGACAACAACTTCCCCTATATCAACAACAACTACCCCGATCCCTCCTCCAGCTGTCCCCGCCAGGATTATCTCGACGCGGCCCTTGAGCGAGAGATCCATGTCACAGCCACAGAATGGTCTTACGGAACTTCCCCATGCGAGCCCCCCCCATGGGATGGGAGTCTCTTCCCCAGCGATTATTACATGTTGATCCCTTACGCCCTTTTGTCAGGGCCCCAGCACGTGCCTACCGACATCTTAGGCATCGATCTGATCTTCGGCAGTGATGGCGCGGGCCACGCCATGGTAGAGAACTCGCGTGGGGAAGTTATCGGATTCGATGCCACCGGCAACTTTACGCAGACCATTCCCGTAAAAGAAGCGATGCGTATCACGCCCTTCATGGATGCACCGCCCCCCTTTGAGGGATTCCACCTCACCAAGCAAGGCAGCTACCGCGTACACATGCGCGGCGCAAGGGATGGCGTCTATAACCTGACCCTGTGGGGGGATGGAGGTGCGGCGTTGGGCGTACAAAACGCCGAAATCACCCCAGCAAGCCATGACACCATGACCATCATGAGTGAGAAGGATTCACCTACAGGCGAATCCCTCTTCTCGTTGACCACCAACGATCCAGGCAAGGAAATGTCCCTCACCCTTATTCGCCATCTGCACGATAGTGGGGAGCAGCGAACGTTTCGAATGAAGCGTCTGGCCCTGAAGCACAACACCCCTCTGACTGTGACCACAATGAGCGGCGCCAATACACTGATCCTCACAGGCAGTGATGCCGCGGATTACGATATTTGTCTGGGCAACGTGGCTCCAGGACAACCTCCATCCGAATTCTGCTGGCAGAACATCCATATGAAGCCGGGGGCTCGCCATGCGTTCACGCCGGAAGACTGGAACAATCTCAACAGCACGCGGGTGCGCCTGGAGGTGGATGTCGATAATGACGGCGTTATTGATGAAACGCGTTGGCTTGAAGGACACGGATTGGCCCTCTCAATAGACGCGAGTGCATCTGTTGTCCATCCTGGCGACATCATCACCTTGACCGTAACCTACACGACGACGGGATCGGAGCCATCTCCGAACGCAGTCCTAACGGCCACCCTTCCCATGAGCACTACCCTGATTGACGCCTCCAACAACCCTATTCAGAATGGACGCGAGCTCATCTGGTCGTTAGGCGACCTTGAACCTGGTGCGTCTGGACAGGAGGCCTTTACCATCCGAATTTTGAATGCGCCCAAAGATGCCGTGCTGGGCGTGTTGGCCGAGGTGAGCGACCGCACCGGACGCTGGGCGATGGCAAACCATACCCTGGTGAGCCCAGATTTTCGCTTGCCACGCTGGTACTTACCCCTGATGCTCCACCATTAAATTCATGAATCTCTATGAACATGTTACAGTATAAACGCGAACCACAACACAATGTTGGCATAGATGTTCTGTCGATTCCACATTCGAAGTTGTGCTATTGTCCCATATAAGCGATAGAATCCATACAACACGCAACGCCATGCCTATACTTATTCATACACATTGGGCGCGGCTGGAGTTGCCCCCGCCAAACCATTCACCTGGACATGGATGAAGGAGGCATGCCATGAACAGACGCATCAGTCTCCGCCTAACCATCATGGTTGGAACCTTTCTGCTGACTATGATGATGTGGCTATTTCTTCTCAACCGCATGCCCCCGGTCATGGCAAACGGTCCGAACTCGCTCTTTGTCAAAGTCAATGGCGGCGGTAACGCCTGTTCTCAAACCAATCCTTGCGAGCTCGCCGCAGCCCTGGCTAGAGCGAGGGACGGAGACATCATCTATCTGGCTGAAGGCGCTTACACCGACGTCGGAGAAGCGGTCATCAGCACCACTTTGTCCATTACCATGTATGGCGGATGGGATGGCTCTCCAACCGGTCCGGTGGTGCGAAACCCTGAGGCTTACCCCACCATTCTCGATGGAGAAGGCCAGCGACGAGTGGTCTATTTGCAAGGGCCTTCCTCGGTGGTTCTGGATGGATTCACCATCACCAACGGCAAAGTTTCCTCTGCATCCTCACCATGGCAAGGGGCGGGCCTATATGCCAAAAATGTAGACCTTACGCTACGGAACATGACATTCTCCAACAACATCTTGGACACCTTTGACAAGCACGGCCCCTGGTTGGGCTACGGTGGCGGGGCCCATGTGGAAGGAGGCGCACTGGTGGTGGATCATGTGACATTCTCGCGCAACAAAGCATGGTCGCAAATCGATTCTTTAGGTGGTGGCCTGTCAGTAATAGAACCGACATCCGTCCAGGTGTCAAACAGCATTTTTCAGGAAAATGACGCCTGGCATGGCAGCGGGTTTTATGCCAAAGGAAAAGCAATGGATCCTATACCCTTTACAATGACGAATACCATCTTCAAGGATAATGGTTGGGGGTTCACGGAAGGAAAAGGTTATGGCGGCTATGACGGGGGCGCATATATCGCCTATGCGCAAGCGCTTCTGGAAAATGTCCACTTTCAGCACAACCGGACCTTCAATGATCGCGGAGCGCTTTCCCTGCACCTAGTTGAAGGACGTATCGATCGAGCCACTTTTGTAGAGAACCACAGTCGACTTATCTCTGCGTTATACATCGAAAAAAGTCAAATCCAAGTTGCCAATGCCATCATTGCCAATAATCGCAGCATCTCGGCCGTTGAAGAAAGCGTAGCCATCAAAATTCAATCAAGCCAAACCACCTTCCTTCATGCAAGCATTGCGAATAACGAAGCCACCGCGGGCTTGCTTCTTCAAAACGCATCCGTAGCCATCACCAACACCATTCTGGTCAGCCACACCGTGGGAATCAGCGTCACCGCTGGCAGCACAGCCACGTTGGATCATACTCTGTGGGGCGCGGGAGCATGGGCCAATGGCAAAGACTGGTCAAGCGATGGAGAAGTAACGTCCCTGCACGATCTGCGCGGGGATCCTGCGTTCGTGGATCCCTTTGCGGGCGATTTTCACATTAGGAAGGATTCCGCGGCCCGAGATGCAGGCATAGACGTGGGGCTCCATACCGATATTGATGGCGGTCCGCGTCCTTTTGGTCCCGCCCCCGATATTGGCGCGGATGAATGGTTGCCCCGAGAGCGGTTCTACATCCCTTATGTTTTGAAAGACGCCGGGGAATAAGACACTTGCTCACGGCAATCCGTTCATTTTCTGTTCTCTCTGCCCATCTCGAATCACTGACGGACTTAGCAGATAATTCCACATGAGGCTGTTCTTGATGAACAGACCCCATTGCCGCAAACAAGACGGAGCGCTGGATCTTTCCATGCTCCAGCGCTCCAAATTATTCTTTGGGGACGCGTGGCATAGAAACAATCGAGGCGGATTCCATCCGCATTGGTTTCTCCAACACAGGCGACGGCACATTATGAGGCAATAAATGCCCCTTCCACCTCCCCCGAGAGAAAGTGGTCCTCATGCGTGGATTTCATGGTCACAAGGTGCGGGCGCCGATTCCAGGGGGTCAGCAACAAAATATGATAAAAGCCATTGACATGTCTTGGGTATCCATGCCATACTAAAACCGTATAACATCCTACATTGCTCATCTCTCATCATGAGTCGCCGACAATCTTCCCTCCCATCTTTGATCCTGTTAGGGCTTACATGGCTGATCCTGGCAGGCTGTTCAACCGCACGGGCTGAATCACTGCCATTCGTGGATCTATCCGTGCGTTCACCTGTTCCTTTCCCGACACCGAAACAAGAAACAACATTGCATCTCGCCGTAGCCGCCATTATATCACCCAAGGGTAACATCGAAAGTTACAAAAGTCTGGCGGAATATCTTTCCGCGCAACTGGGACGGGATGTCAATATTGTCCAACGTCGCACTTACGCCGAAGTCAACGAACTCATCGCCAGAAAACAAGCGGATATTGGCTTCGTTTGCACCAGCGCTTATGTAACGGGCCACCGACAGTTCGGCATGGAGCTCCTGGCAGCACCACAGATCAATGGCCAAACCATCTATTATTCCGAACTCATTGTGCCTGCGAACAGCTCAGATCGCAGCATTGTCGACCTACGAGGCAAAGTTTTTGCATTCACCGATCCCATGAGCTTTAGCGGACGCGTCTATCCAACCTACTTACTCAATCAGCTGGGCGAACGGCCAGAAGACTTCTTCTCGCGCATCTTTTTCACCTATAGCCACGATAAAGCGATTCAGGCCGTAGCGGACGGTGTTGCAGACGGAGCAGCCGTCGACAGCATTGTCTTGGAATATGCCTTAAAACGCGATCCCCTTCTAAGCAATAAAATACGTATCATTCGCCGCTCACCGCCGTTCGGCATTCCTCCTG
>WFTO01000283.1 GCA_015485435.1 Anaerolineae bacterium
GTTAGGAGAATACCTGCTGTCGCGACTGCGGGACTTGCAGGCGGCATATCCGGCCATCGGAGATGTACGAGGCCAAGGTTTGATGATCGCCACTGAATTTGTCGACGCTCAGGGGAAGCCCGATGCAAAACGCGCCAAAGCAGTGGCTGCGGCCGCGTTGCAACAACGACTCATGTTGCTGACATGTGGAACCTACGGCAATGTGATTCGCTGGATTCCGCCACTGGTGGTCACGAAGGAGCAACTCGATGAGGCCCTGGCGATTTTTGCGGACGCGCTCAAAGCTACCGAATCATAACCAATCAGATGGCTGGAGTCGCCATGGACCCTCTTGCAATGTTTACAGTCTTCCTGGCCTTAGGCGCTAACCTTGGCCATCGGTCCGCCAACTTGGCGCGCGCCAGGAAACAATTGTCCCAGGTCGTCCACATCGAGGCTTGTTCTTCCATCTATGAAACGGAGCCCTGGGGCGTGCAGAATCAACCGATGTTTCTGAACCAGGTGTTAAAAGCGCGAACCCATCTCGCACCCGAAGCGCTCTTAGACGCGGTCAAACAGATCGAGCGAGACATGGGCAGAATTTTTGGTGAGGTTCGCTATGGACCTCGCATTATCGATATCGACATCCTGGCGTATGATCAGCTCGTGTATCAATCATCGCGGTTATCGATTCCCCATGCTCGATTGCATGAACGAGCCTTTGTCTTGGTGCCCCTTGCCGATATCGACCCCGATTGGGTGCATCCCCAATATGGCATGAATGTGTTGCAAATGTTGGCGCAGGTGGATGCTTCGGGCGTGTATCCCTATCTTGCCAAATCCTGAGGAAAAAGGTGAAGGGCTGTTCCCAACGTCAGCCTCCAATCGCTAGCATGTTGGGGTTCGTTGGGAACAGCTGTGGGGGCATGTTTTAGTGTGATGATTCGTGATCCTTGGCCGATGGTAGCACGATTTTCGCAGCCTGACCGCCATCGGTGACGACTTCCCCGCCCAACGAGGCCAGCAACGTCTCGACATCGGAGGCGCGCGCTTCGGTGGTTAAAACCACGACGGCAGACGAGTCTGTGGGCAGCAGGTTGGCAATCTCTTGCAGTGCAGGATCTGGAACGCCTTCATCTACGGAACTTGCCACGAGACCGCCGTAATATGCGCCGATAGCGCTGCCGCCAATAGCGCCCAGCGGGCCGAAGAGGAGTCCCAAAGCTCCTCCAATGAGCGCACCTTTCACCACACCTTCCGCTGGATGCATGTCCCCTACCTCTTTAAGATGCACCTCGCCTTCCTCATCCCGATAGATCAATGCAGCGCCATCAAGGGGCAACGACTCGGACTTGTGTTTTTCGTTCAGAACACTTAACGCTTTTCGCGCCGTGTCTTCATCCTTGAAGTAGGCGACTACCAGGTGGATATGTTGGACATCGGGCATGATTTTCTCCTTCAATTGGGGCGAAGATTAGACAGCCCTTAAGGGATGTGCAGTCTTCTGAAGACAAGAAGTTGGTGATGGGGCCTGGCTGACTTTGTCCGAGGAAAGTCACGACGTTGTTGTATCCTCGGGAGGGTGGTCTAGCTTGGTTTCGATTTCGTCGTAAAGCTTCATCAATTCCCCGGCTTTTTCAGGCCCGAGTAATTGGAGAATGAGCCTGGCTCGTTCGCGGTTGCGGACCTCAAATCGGTATTCCTGAGCCCATTGTTCGGGGTTTGCAGCGCGCTGTTCAAGAAAATACCTCCAGTTGTGCAGGTAGCTTTTGAACTCGCGTCGCAACTTTGCTTCCCATTGCTCTGGAAATTGACGTTGGGCTTCTTCCCACGCTCGTTTGATGCGTATCAGGCGAGACAGATCGTTGGACCCTAGCTCGTTTCTGTGCGCTTCCAGGAACTGAATACGTTCATAGAGTGAACCCAACGTCATTTTGGGCTGTCGTGTGCCCAAGGGCGTTTCTACGGAGATTTGCCAAAAGAGGCGATCGCTGAGCAGATAATCCTCCAGCTGGTCCGCCATGATTTCGGCTTCCAGCAGTTTTGCAGCCAGCTCTGGGGGTGAATCTGTTAGAAAGGAAGGTTGTTGAGTCTTTCCGAATAACTTGTTCAACCAGCTCATATCCTCCTCCCTAGCGTTCTAGAATGATGGTCACGGGCCCGTCGTTTACCAGGGCTACCTGCATGTGCGCTCCAAATACCCCGGTTTGAACGGGCACACCCAGTTGCCGCAGGGTGGCGACGAAATGATCAAAAAGGGGGTGAGCCACCTC
>WFTO01000284.1 GCA_015485435.1 Anaerolineae bacterium
GCCGGGGGGCCAGCAAAGACATTGCTTCATAATCTCGGCGGCTCGGCCGACGAATATTTGGTGAGGCTGACATACAAAACGTCCGATGTTAATGGCATCAATTTGCGCTACTATGGCGGCGCAGATTTTGGCGTCCATCCCGCGCCAGGACATGCCGTCGATGATCGTGTGGCCGCTTATTGGCGCACGTTGACGAACAATGCTATCACCATTTTTCGACGCACCGAAGACAGTTACGCCCCTAACGTTCGGGTCCGTATCTGGAAGATGCCGAAGCCTGATTATGATAGCGGTTGGCTGAGTGTCAATCAGGGGCAAGCCAAGACCCTGGAGCATCAACTCGCAGGCAGTGTGTATGATTATCTGGTTGATCTGCAATATCGAAGCAGCGGAAGCGGCGTCAATCAACGGTATTATGGCGGCGTTGATTTCGGGAGTAAACCTCCTCTTCCGACCAACGAAAACGATCGCGTAGGCGCCTATTGGCGAACGCTCACGAATAGCCGCATCACAGTATATCGCCGACCGGATGATATTTATGCGCCTGAAGTTCGCGTGCGTATCTGGCGCATAGCGGCGCCAAACTATGACAGCGGCTGGTTGGCCGTCGCCCAAAACCAGGCCATTCCACTCAACCATCGTTTAGCTAGCGATCCAGAAAATTATTTGGTGAGCATGTGGCAATACGACAGCACATTCAATTACACCAATCAACGTCATTTTGGAGGGGCCGATTTTGGGAGCAATCCGCCAGCTGGATACGCCGAAAACGATCGCGTAGGGGCCTATTGGCGTTCTCTCACAGGCAATTCAGTGACGGTTTATCGTCGTCCAGAGGATGGTTTTGCAGATAGGATTCGCGTGCGAATCTGGGATTACCGTCGTGTGCAGTACCTGCCGTTAATGCAAAAGTAAGCGTCCTGAATGCCCTTCTCGCCCATTGATGCAGCTGCAATCTCTATTCCACATCGCCTCCGCCGTCTGTCTCAAAGCGGGGGCGGACGCTAGTGGAAGGTCTGCGCCCCCAAGCTCAGACTTCAATCGGCCAGCGTCAGGAATGTCGCCGATGAAATTGATACAGCGCCGATCATTCCGGTATAGCGCCCTGGTCGACCGAACTCGCATCCTTGGGTGCTTTGCGCCATAGATGAACGCAAATTCACCCGGCCAAAGAATTTTATCGAAACTGCTTGGCCCCTGACCGTCGCTCCTCTTGCGTGAACTGAATCTACAAGCTTTCTTGCCGAACAGCCCTCAAACCCTCCATGCACCAAGGTGCCGTCAAGATGGGATGACGGCACCTTTTCTCAGGTTTTGATGAGCAGAGGTGTTGCGTGAGAGGTGGCAACTTGTTCTCTTGGTCGGATGATCGCTCTTACTCCAGCCCAGTCTTATTCGACAATACCATAACGTTTCAAAACCGCCAGCAACGTCATCGTCACCTCATCAACCGATTTCGCAGCATCGATTTTTTCCAGAATGCCTTTGGCGAAGTAATAACCAATGAGGGGACTGGTCTGCTTGTAATAGACATAAAGGCGATTTTTGACGGTTTGAGGACGGTCGTCTTCGCGCTGATAAAGTTCGCCGCCGCAAATATCACAGATGCTATCTTGTTTCGGCGGGTTGAATTTGATATGATACACCGCACCGCAATTTCGACAAACGCGACGACCGGAAATGCGCTCTACGATGATCTCATCATCCACTTGGAAGAGAGGGGCGACCGTTACGCCGCCATATGGCTCAAGCATCATATCCAGGGCGACAGCTTGATTGAGATTGCGGGGAAACCCATCCAAGATGGCGCCCTTGGCGCAATCTTGTTGAGAGAGCCGTTCTTCCACCATGCGGATGGTCAATTCATCCGGTACGAGCTCGCCCGCGTCCATGTACGCTCTGGCTTGTTGCCCCAACTCGGTATTGTGCTTCATATTATATCGGAAGAGGTCACCCGTTGCTACCTGAGGGAGCCCCAGTTTTTTCTCTAAGCGTTTTGCTTGCGTCCCCTTACCCGAACCGGGTGGGCCTAGAAAAACAATAAAGGTGCGATGATTTGCTGCCATAGCAAAACCTCATCTTTGAGAAGTCGGCGCATGGTTGATACAGCCCAAGCCTACCATAAAAGCATCAAAATTTAGAAATAGTTTGGGTGTATTTGTTCCCAATTGCACACAATTCGTGATAAGATTTATTCTGGAAGTCGGGAAGGAGCATTTTGGGGCGTTATTTCCCCTCCGGGCTTCCCCGAATTCCGCAGATCTGTACAATGCGCGTCAAACGTCTGAAAGCAATGGTGCTTTGGCAGTATCTAAATCGGACGTTTGACGTTTAGTATTTATAGAGGTGATCTATCACCTGCCATACCTGTGTGTCCTAACCAAAATCATCCGTAGTGAAAGGCGTGTCATCGATGTTGAAAAATTTAAAAAAGAAAATTTTAACCCATGAAGAAACAGACGAAAACGAAACGCAAACAGAAGACGCAGTGACAGAAGTTGCTGTCATCGTGGAGGAAGAGGAGGGGGCTTCCCGGGAGGATGTTGCCGGAGACGCTCCTGAATTTCCTCACTCGCTTCCTCTGTTGCCATTGCGTGGCGTGGTGTTGTATCCCACAATGTGGCTGCCCATTACGGTGGGACAGCCTCGCTCCCTTCGGCTCATTGATTATCTGGTAGAGCGAGATCAAAAGCTTATTGCACTGGCGGCCAGCAAAGATCCAGAAGTGGAGGAGCCTACGCCCGATGAGATCTATCGTATCGGCACGGTGGCGCGTATCCACCGCATGGTGCGATCGCCCGATGGTACGGTGCGTCTGGTCCTGCATGGTATTGAGCGCATTCGAATAGAGGAGTACTCCGCGACAGAGCCATTTTTGCGGGTGCAGGTAGCGCCCTTCCCCGATGAAGTTCAGGGGGATCTCGAAGAGCAGGCTTTGGCCGCCTCTGCCAAGGACCTCTTCTCGCAACTGGTCTCCCTTTCTCCGCAGATGCCCGAGGAGATGGAATCGGCGGCCAGAAATGTGGAAGGCGCCCGACAGATGGCCTATCTGCTGGCTTCTAGCGCTGGCTTTGGTCTGCCCGATGCTCAAGAGATTCTCGAGGCTCACCCCCTTCGTGGTAAGCTTGAGCTGTTGAATCGCTTATTGCATACAGAAGTGGAGATCCGGGAGCTGGCTCAAAAGATCCAGCAGGAAGCTCAGGGGGAGATGGAAAAAGCCCAACGGGATTTCTACCTTCGCAAGCAGATCGAGGTCATTCAAAAAGAGTTGGGTGAAGAGAACCCACAGTTGGAAGAGATTAAAGAGCTGGAGGAGCGGATCGAAGCCGCGGGCATGCCCGAAGAGGCGGAAAAGGAGGCGCGGCGGGAGCTGGAGCGCATGCGCCGCATTCCCATCCAGGCTCCTGAATATTCTGTGATCAAAAGCTATCTCGATTGGATGGTGAGCCTACCCTGGCAAAAACGCACCGAGGATAATCTCGATATCGAACATGCACGCCGCGTGTTGGATGAAGACCATTACGGTTTGGAGGATATCAAAGATCGGATTCTGGAGTTTCTTGCCGTTCGCAAGCTGCGCCAGGAACGCCAGGATGAGGATCTGACAGAAACGTTGCCCCAAGATTACATTCGTAAAGACCGAGAAGGCGTCATTCTTTGCTTTGTGGGACCGCCTGGCGTAGGCAAGACCAGCCTGGGTCTCAGCATCGCCCGGGCGATGAACCGTAAGTTTGTGCGGCTCGCCCTGGGCGGAATTCGCGATGAAGCTGAGATTCGCGGCTTCCGCCGCACCTATATTGGCTCTATGCCTGGTCGTATCATTCAATCCTTGCGTCGCATCGAAAGTCGAAACCCGGTTTTTATGCTGGATGAAGTGGATAAGC
>WFTO01000285.1 GCA_015485435.1 Anaerolineae bacterium
GATTCGCATGATGAAAATGGAATGGGAGCGTTTAGCAGCAAGGAGCAGAAGCTATATTAAGATATGGATAAGACCCGTTCATAAGCGGCAAGCGTGGCGTCGAGAATCCTATCAAGACGGTAGGACTGCGCTGTCAAGCGAGCTTGATGGCTCCAAGCAAGAACGTCGTTGCCGGTAAGCAATCGAGCCAGGGCCTCTGCCAGGGCAACATCCTGTTCTGGAGGAACCAATAAACCATTGACGCCGTGAGTGACCATCCAGCCAACGCCTCCGACTTCGGTGGCGATCACCGGGCAGCCAGCTGCAAACGCCTCACCGATAACCACCGGTGCAGTCTCCTGACGTGACGCAAGCACCACGCCCGAGGCGCGACGATATTCCTCTTGCAGCGCCCCGTGATCGAGATTCCCTAAAAACTGCACCCGTTGCTGAAGCCCCGCCTGGCTCACCATTGCGAGACAATGCGCCACGTAGTTTGGCATGGCGTCGGTTTCGCCAGCAATACGCAACTGGGCCTGCGGGAACCGATCGGCCACGGCGATAAACGCCCGTATGAGCAAATCGGTCCCTTTTCTTGGAATAACCCTGGCAGGATTAAATAGCCGGCCTGGCTCGGGCTGCCGCTGGATGGTAAAGAATTGATCGTCTACCGGATTAGGAATATCGAACCAATGTAAGTGATCGTATTTCGAGAACGCTCGCCGGATATAGGGGTTGATGGCAATGACATATCGAGCTTTCAGCAACACCTGGGCTTCAAAACGAGCGTCGTAACGCCATGCAAGTTTTTCCTTTACACCCCGGGCACGACTTCTTTTCGCCTCTTCAAAAGCGACGCCATGGGCCGTTAAAATGGTGGGCCATTTGCTCTCCAATGCGGCGGCCGCGTAATACCCTGTCCCATGAGCATGTACAATGGTGGGCTGAAAGTCATGCCCCACAGAAAGGAGTTTTCGGCGGATGCGACGATGGCGGCGCGTTCGAGGCAGTGGGGGAATGCCGAGATGATACACCTGGACGGCCCCGTCCTTCTCCTTGCGATCTTGTCCCCTGGCTACGGCCGAGGCCACAGCCACGGCCATCCCCCGACGAGCCAGCCCTTGCGCCAACGCATGCACAACGGCCATGACGCCACCCGAAATGGGCTGTCCCGCCTGGGGATATGGACCGAAAATGAGGATGCGCATCCCTATTTCGCCACGCTCCGTTCGATAATCTCAAGCAAAAAGGCCAGTAACAGGGCGAGCAACAGGCTGGCGAAGATGCCCACGAGCATAAATTGCCAGAGATGGCGCGGGGCAGGGGCATTGGGGGTGCGCGCGGGCGTTACGACCGTCAGATACCCCACAGTGCTGCCCTGCACCACCTTCAGATTCGCTTCGTTGGCCTTGTCCACCAGGAAGTCGTAGCTTCCCTGGGCCTGGTTCAAGCGATTGAGCAACGATTGATATTGCTCCTGCAATCCCAGCAGATAGACGATCTCTTGCTGGCGTTCGTTTAAGATGCGATCGTAATCCTGGATCGCGGCCTGATGGCCCGCGGCAATGGCTTGCTGCTCCTGCGCCTGGCTTTCCTGTTTGTCTGCCAACGCCAGCAGGGTGTCGATCTCAGCTTGAGTTGCGGCTATGTCCACAGGTTCGGTGACAGCCACCGTATCGGTGACGACTGCAGTTTCAGTCACAACGGCGGAAGCGGTTAAGGCGGTTTTCAGCGACGCCGCCTTGGCCCGGTTCTGTTCTGCCAGCGCGCGGTATTGCTCAGCCAGCTTTTCAGCGCGCGCGGCCTGGGTTTGCAGCCGGTCTCGTTCAGCGCTTAACGCTCGATACAGGTCCTCAGCCGCCGCGATCTCATCGGGCAATCTGCTGACCTCATGCTCGAGCTGGAATTTTTGTAGCGCGCGCCGCGCTTCGGCCAGGGCTTGCTCTTGTTGAGCCACCTGGTCATCCAAAAAGCCTTTGGTCACTTCCGCAGGATTCACCCGAATCTTGCGGAAGGTTTCGATGGCGTTTTGGGTGTGCACGGTCACCACCTCTCGGGCCAATTCGGCCTCGGGCATCCGCACAGACACGGTAATAAATTCCGAAAAATGTTGGGTGTCGATCCGCGAAATCAATTCCTCGGCCGACATGTTTAATCCCAAATCGGCGATGGTCTTCCATGCCACAGAAGGCAGGCGGATGACATCATAAAAGTCATCGTGCACCGATTGGATTTGTTGC
>WFTO01000286.1 GCA_015485435.1 Anaerolineae bacterium
CCCACCCAGACTCCCACGCCACGTCCTACAAATACGCCTACTCCGCGCCCCACCGCGACCCCCACGGCTACGCCACTCCCGGCAGGACAATTCATTGAAGTGGGCGCAGGCAAAGACGCCTATCTGATGCAAAACTCCCCTGACACCAACTTTGGACAAACCAACGAACTGCTAGCGGGGTTCAACCCAGGAACAGGCGAATTACAAACCCTTGTGGGGGACTTTCCGATCCAGAGTCTACCGAGCAACATCACCGTACTGCAAGCAGAGCTCGCTCTATACATCCAGGAGGCGCCCAACGGCATTCCCAATAACCTCCAAGCCTACATTTTGACCGAAGACTGGCCAGAAGCTGAAATCACCTTCAGCAATGGTCAAACATTGTGGGGGAGCTCCTTGAGCTCCGGGCAACAAACCGATCCGCCTGGATGGATGGTGTTTCAAGTCACCGATCTGGTGCAGGCCTGGCTGGATGGCGCTGCGCCGATGATGGGCATTGGCATTCGCCCCAACTCAGCCCTGAACCGCACACAATTCGTCTCCTTCGCCTCCCACGAGACCCCTTATCTTGGCCCTCGCCTGCGGATTCATTACCAATTGGCAGAGGAGAAAATGCTTTACCTCCCTGTGATGATTGCGCCCTAACGCGACGAAAGAGGGTACAAGCGCTCGGCAACGCCTGCATATCTCATCAAATTAAGGGGAGGAGTAGTGAAAACGTGTCCGGAAGCGCTTGAAAAAACCTCGGTGAATGTACAATTGCGCTTGACAAACATTTCCTTCTCAAGGTATATTCAGATTGTATGGCATCTGCCAAAAAACCTCATCACCCCTTTTTCGCTGCTTCTTCGAGGAGGAGTAAGAAATGAAAACCTTCAGCAAGGTCATGATCATTGCCCTTCTAGTTGCTGCCCTGGCCGTTCTACTGGTGGCATGCACAGGTGGCGCTGAGCCCACCGAACAACCGGCTGAGCAACCAGCCGCCACAGAGGCCCCAGCAGAACAACCTGCCGCCACCGAAGCGCCACAGGCAGAAGAGCCCAAGCTCATTCGCGCCGCGTGGGTTTATGTAGGCCCAATTGGCGATGGCGGCTGGACGTACGCCCATGATCAAGGCCGTCTCTATGTCGAAAAGAATGTGCCCAATGTAGAGACAACCTACATCGAATCGGTGCCCGAGGGGGCGGACGCTGAACGCGTCATTCGCGATCTGGCGCAGAAGGGCTATGATGTGATCTTCACCACCTCTTTCGGCTACATGGACGCTACCGAGACCGTTGCCGAAGAATTCCCAGACACCGTCTTTATCCACATCTCTGGCTACAAAAAGAACGATACAAACTTCGACAACCTCTTTGGTCGCATGTATCAGATGAAATATCTGGCTGGCGTAGCTGCGGCCATGCGGTCTGAGAATGGCAAGATCGGGTATGTGGCGCCATTCCCCATTCCCGAAGTGATTCGCCACATTAATATGGTGGCCAAAGGCGCCCGTTCTGTGAATCCCGACGCCGAAGTGCAAGTCGTTTGGATCAACACCTGGTTCGATCCACCCACCGAACGCGAAGCGGCAGAAACGCTACTTAATGCCGGCAACGACGTCATTGTCACCGGCGCCGACACCCCCGGCCCTGTACAGGCAGCCAGCGAAAGAGGCAAATGGGGCCTGGCTTATGACAGCGAAAACGCTTGTGACAATGCCGGTGACGGCTGTATCGGCGTGCCTCACTGGAATTGGGGCCCGGCGTATGCCGAGATCATCGAAGAAGTTCGCAACGGCACCTTCAAGCCGAAAGGTCGCTGGCCTGGCGTTGCAGATGGCATCGTTGACTTCAAGTTTGGCCCCGCAGCCACCGACGAAATCAAGGCCAAAGTCAATGAACTAAAACAGGCCATGATCGACGGCAAATTCGATCCTGCTGCCGGTCCCATCTATGCACAGAGCGGCTGCCTTGCCCTCGAAGAAGGCAAGACCCTCACCGACGAACAACTGCTCTCGATGAAATGGTTCTTCCAGGGCGTCAATGGCGAAATTCCCGACGCACAACCTCCCTGCCAGTAAACCATTCATCCCCGCTTTCACACTACAAGCCCCGTCCCTCGATGGGGCTTGTTTTTGTTTGGCGATCATCACCATTTCTGGTATCATGCCTACCAAATCCTTATCAACCGCAAATCGACACGCATTCACTACTCAATGGAACGCGGATGAACGCACCATCGCTCCAACCATCGCAAATCGCCGTGGAAATGCGGGACATCGTAAAACGATTTCCCGGTGTGGTAGCCAACGACCATGTCACATTCTTAGCCAGACGGGGAGAGATCCATGCATTACTTGGGGAAAATGGCGCGGGAAAATCAACATTGATGAACATCCTCTCTGGACTTTACACCCCCGAAGAAGGGAAGATTCTCATCAATGGAAGGGAGGTGATTTTCCACTCGCCCAAGGACGCCATTGAAGCAGGCGTGGGGATGGTCCATCAACACTTCAGGCTGGTGCCCACCCTCACAGTCGTAGAAAATGTGGTTCTGGGGCTGGATGATCCCAAATTTCGCTTAAACTTGGAGAATGCCAAAGCGCAGATTCGGGCCCTCTCCGAACAATATGGCCTGAAGATCGACCCGGACGCGTTTATCTGGCAGCTAAGTGTGGGGGAACAGCAGCGGGTGGAGATCATCAAAGCCCTTTATCGCGGGGCACAGATATTGATCCTGGACGAGCCCACCGCCGTATTAACTCCTCAAGAGACTGAAGAACTTTTCAAAACCCTACGCAGCATGGCGGAAAAAGGCCACACCTTGATTTTTATTTCCCACAAACTCGACGAGGTAATGGCCATCGCGGATCGGGTCACTGTGCTTCGCCAGGGTAGGGTCGTCGCCACGGTCAACATTGAGGAGGTCACTAAAGAGAAGCTGGCCGAAATGATGGTGGGCCGCCCTGTGATCTTCCGGATCGACAAGCCCACCATCGTCCCTGGCAAAGAGGTGTTACGCGTCGAAAATCTCCATGTTCGGAATGACAAAGGGCTTCCGGCGCTCAACGGCATCAGTTTTATTGTACGAGAACACGAGATCGTTGGGATCGCTGGCGTCTCGGGCAACGGACAGGCGGAACTAGCGGAAGCTTTGTATGGCCTGCGGCCCATTGAAGAAGGGCGTCTTTATCTTTATGGCCGAGAGATCACCCACGCGTCGACCCGGGACATCATTCGCGAAGGGGTGGCTCAAATCCCAGAAGATCGGCATAAAGAAGGTTCGTTGGGAAACATGAGCCTTTCGGAAAACTTAATCATGAAGAATTATCGACGCAAGCCGGTTGCGCGTGGCCCCCTGATCGATTGGCATTACGTCCGTCAATTCGCACGAGATCTGGTCAAACGCTTCAATATCATGGCTCCAAGCATTCAGACAAAAGCCCGTCTACTTTCGGGCGGGAACCTGCAAAAATTGATCCTGGCAAGAGAGCTCAGTTCTGATCCAGGCCTGATTATCGCCATGCACCCAACCCAGGGGCTGGATGTCGGCGCGACCGAAGCCGTACGTAAGCAGCTTATCGAAGAAAGAAACAAAGGCGCTGGCATCTTGCTTATCTCTGAAGACCTCGATGAAGTCATGCAGCTCTCGGATCGTATTTTGGTCATTTATGAGGGCGAAATTATGGGTGAAGTCCCTGCCGACAAGGCCGATCGCAACGAAATCGGCCTGATGATGGCGGGCCAACGTCTATCTGCCAACCATGAACAGCACACCGTAAACAGCGTACAATGAGCCGATCATCATTCTCATCATACAGACCTCCTCGTCTCAGTCTGGAACGACGATTAACCACCCCCTGGTGGCTCTCATGGGTGATCCCTATCCTGTCCGTCGCACTGGCCATGCTGGTTGGCGCCGTGATTATCGCATCTCAAGGGGTAAACCCCTGGGAAGCTTACCGGGCCATGTTCGAAGGGGCCTTTGGCTCCGGATATGGAATCTCTGAAACCCTTGTCAAGGCCATCCCGTTGATGCTGGCGGGATTAGGCGTCTCGGTCGCTTTTCGCATGAAGTTGTGGAACATCGGTGCAGAAGGACAGTTGTGGATGGGGGCCTGGGCCGCCGCCGGAGTGGGGCTCTTTCTTTATCCCGCCTGGAATCTGCCTCCATGGCTGGCCATTTTCCTGATGATGCTGGCCGCCATCGTCGCCGGCGGGCTTTGGGGCGCTATTCCTGGACTGCTGAAGGGTGTATTGCAGGTTAATGAAATCATCACCTCGTTGATGTTGAACTACGTAGCCATCTCCTGGGTCCTCTATTTTGTCGATATTCTCTGGCGCGATCCAGGCGGCCTGGGTTTTCCCAACACCGCTCCCCTGGATAAAGCCATCTGGCTTCCCAAATTGACCTGGATCCCTCTGTTGCCTCGGGGGCATCGCGTCCATGCAGGACTCCTCCTGGCGATTCTGGCAGCCGTTTTGCTCTGGTTTTTGCTGAATCGCACCAAGTGGGGATATGAAGTGCGCGTGATCGGCGAAAATCCTGACGCCGCCCGGCATGCGGGCATGCCTATTGTTCGCAATATCGTCCTGGTGATGATGCTCTCTGGCGCGCTGGCGGGCTTGGCCGGCATGGCTGAGATGGCTGGCGTCGCCCATCGTTTGCAACGCGGACTTTCACCCAATTACGGATACACCGCCATCCTTGTGGCATGGTTAGCCAAACTCAACCCATTTGGCGTATTGCTGGTGGCGGTGTTGTTCGGCGGACTGCTGGTTGCGGGAGATCAGATACAGCTTACGATGAATCTGCCCCGCTCCATCTCAGATATTTTGCAAGGCTTGATTCTCTTCTTCGTCCTCGGCGGTGAAGTGTTCAGTCGTTATCGCATCCGCATTCGCTGAGTTCTGCAGATTCGCCGAAGAAGGGCGAAAGCGTCCTCGTTCAACCCCGCACCGACTTTTCGGAAACATCCAACTCCTCTCATTGCCCTTGCCAAAACAGACGACATTATGGAAGCAGCCTTTTTCATTACCATCCTCGCAACCGCAATCAGGGCGGGCGCGCCCGTTATCTACGCAGCAGTTGGCGAAATCTTTGCCGAACGTTCAGGGGTGTTGAATTTGGGCGTGGAAGGCATGATGCTTGTTGGCGCTGTTTCTGGGTTTATCATGGCGGTAAAAACAGGCAATCCCTGGGCTGGCGTCCTCGTGGCCATGTTGGCCGGTGGTCTGCTTAGCCTGATCCATGCCTTTCTCACCATCACGCTCCATGCCGATCAGGTGGTCAGTGGGCTGGCATTAACGATCTTCGGCATCGGGCTCTCTTCGTTCATGGGCCAAAATTATGTGGGCGTGCAAGGGCCACAATTCAGCGCTGTCCACATTCCATTTCTCACCGATTTGCCCGTTTTGGGACAGATCCTTTTTAGTCATGATATTCTGGTCTACCTGACCTTCTTATTGGTGCCTGCTTCGGCGTATTTCATCCATAAAACGCGTCCAGGTCTTCACTTACGCGCTGTCGGCGAAGACCCCGCCACGGCCGATGTCATGGGCATTAGCGTGGCCCGCACCCGCTACATTTACACCTTCGTTGGCGGCGTTTTTGCGGGCTTGGGCGGAGCGGCCCTTTCGTTGGCATACACGCCCGGCTGGACGGAGGGCATGAGCGGCGGTCGTGGCTGGATCGCCATTGCCCTTGTCATTTTCGCCTTTTGGGAGCCCTGGCGGGCGATGTTGGGCGCCTATCTCTTCGGCGGGGTTCAGGCATTGCAATTTAATTTGCAAACCATCGGCATCACCATCCCCACGTATTTCCTGAACATGTTGCCTTACCTCTTTACCATTCTCGTCCTGGTGTTTGCAACGGGCGAGCGGATGCGTCGACATCTGGGCGCTCCCGCCGCCCTTGGCATCCCCTACATCCGCGGGGAAAGGTGATGAACGCCACCGACGACATATCGCGATTGCGTCTCTTTGCCCAAAGAATGCCCAAGGTGGAGCTGCACATCCATCTGGAAGGCAGTATTTGGCCAGAAACCGCCATGGCCCTCGCCCAGCGCCATGGCGTCTCTTTGCCCGCCCGTGATCCTGCGGAATTGCAGGCATGGTTTCGCTTCCGAGACTTTAATCATTTTGTCGAGGTGTATCTGACGCTTTCTCAGCTATTGCAAACCCCCGCGGATTTTGAATTTATCACCGTCGAGCTGGGCCGACGCTTGGCGCAACAAAACATTCGCTACGCGGAAGTAACGTTCACGGCATACACGCATTTGTGGCAGGGCAAAGGCTTACGGCCCGACGATCTCATTGCCGGACTTGATGCTGGGCGTCAGGTGGTTCGAGAGACGTTCGGTGTGGAACTGGCATGGATTCTCGATATCCCTCGCAATCTCAGTTTCGATAAACGAACAGGGCGATACACCGGCGCGGCCAGTGATCCGACCGTGGAGATGGCGTTAGATTGGCGGGATCGTGGCGTTGTTGCCTTGGGGTTAGGCGGCTATGAGATCGGCGCGCCCCCCGAACCCTTTGCCGAGGCCTTTGAACGCGCACGATCGGGAGGATTGCATAGTGCGCCTCATGCTGGTGAACATATGGGCCCCGAAAGCATCTGGGGCGCCATTCGGGCCTTAGGAGCGGAGCGTATCGGCCATGGCGTACGCGCCATCGAAGACCCCTCGCTGGTCAAATTTCTGGCTATGCGACAGATTCCCCTTGAACTGAACCCTACTTCGAATATTCGTCTCGGCGTGTTCCCAGACTTTCAGGCGCATCCGTTACGACATTATTGGGATAACGGTGTTTTCACGACTGTCAACAGCGACGATCCGCCACTCTTCAACACAACCTTGAACCAGGAATATCAACTTTTGGTCGATGTTTTTGGATTTGACGTGGATGCATTGGAACGCATTTCATTGAACGCCCTACACGCTAGCTTCCTTCCCACCGAACGCAAGGCCAGCATGAAAAAAGCATTTCTTGCTGAATTCAAACAGTTACGTAGAGAACTTGGTTTTGACGCCACGTCGTCTCATTAACACCTTACGGAAAATCATCGCTATGCCTATCTCTTTGTTTCCCGCATCTACGCTTTCCGTCAACCAGCTGACAGGACTGCTCAATGCCAGTTATGCGGACTATCGAACTCCCATCCGTTTCAAGCCCGAACAATTTGACTTCTACATCCGGGCCCACAACATCCAGCTCGATCATTCACTGATCGCGCTCATGGACCAAGAGACCGTGGGCATCGTCCTGTTAGCGACTCGAGGAGAACGCGGTTGGATCTCGGGCCTGGGGGTCACGCCTTCTTTTCGAGAAAAAGGCGTCGCACACGCCCTGGTCAGCGAGGTCATGGAAAATGCTCGCAGGATCGGCCTCAAACAACTGCAATTGGAAGTACTCAGCGATAACGAACGAGCCAAGCAGCTTTATGAAGGGCTTGGATGGCAGCTTGGACGAGAACTGTTGGTTTGGGAGCGGGCGGAAGAGCAAGGCCCG
Organism: Anaerolineae bacterium; assembly: GCA_015485435.1. Lineage (GTDB taxonomy): Bacteria > Chloroflexota > Anaerolineae > J102 > J102 > M2005. The sequence goes on from WFTO01000286.1 coordinate 7,494, forward strand.
TTGCCCATTCATCGCGAGCGCGCCATCGAAATGGATCCCGCTTTTTTGCTGGAGAATTATTTCGATACCTGGCATGAAACCCCTCCATGCTGGCAACGTGAGAAAGCGACATTATTGCACTATCTTTCATTGGGCATGAAAGGATGGGCCATCGTCCGAGACCGCGGTCCGGTCGCCTATGTGTTGGGATTCCCGCCCCGCTCGGGGCGTATGCCATTGATGGATGTTGCCGTGGACCCCGAAGTTGGCTATCGCAGTGCAGGAAGAGCCATGCTGCAAAACCTGCACTTCATGTTCAAAACCACCACACAACTCCCCAATGAACCCGTAGAGTCCTCTTTGAACTTTTTGTTTGCCGCCATGGCGTATCAGGTTGTGCTGCGACAGCATGAAATGACCATCACATTGTAATTATCAGCGGGGTTGGTGCATCAAAGAATGGAATACCCGTTGCATGATGATTCGGGCAGTCACATTTTTCCTCATCTCCATCTGGAAAGGAGTATTCCACGAATGACCAAGAAAGTCACCCTGCGTTGGACAAAAGATCGAGAATTTATCGCCTACGATAATGATGGCGGCGGGGCAGTTGGCGTGACCGGCCCCAACCCTCCCGGCACTTCCATGGGAGCCAGCCATTTGCTCCTGGCAGCTTTAGGTGGCTGCATGGGCACCACCATTATTGCCGTGATGCACAAACGCCGATTGCACATTGAATTCTTTGAGATCGAGGTCACAGGCGAGCATATCGACCCTTGGCCCAAAACCTTTACCCATTATCACCTGGTTTATCGCATCAAGGGTGAAGGCGTCACCGACAAAATCATGGAGACAGCCATTTATCTGGCCCATGAGCGCTATTGCACTGTATCTAGCTCGGTTTCAGGCACGAAAAGTTACGAATATGAAATCCTCCCGGCGGATATGCCCATTCCCACCGACTAACCGCGCCACCAACACGATTATCTGAGCACTTCATCGGAATATGAGCCCACCCCACAACACTGGGTGGGCTTTTTCTACGCCCTCTGGCTTTCGTGAAAGCATACTTCATGAAGCAGGTTGACATTGTCGCCCTCAATGGTGCTGAAAAAAGCCCCCATTCCAGGGAGGAAGAGGGGCTTGGCGAGAGAAAAAGAGGCGTCAGATTATTGTTTAGCACGAACATCCACAGGATCAAGCACCTCGCCTTCAACGGTTCTCACCGCACCATCATCGTCCGCGGGCATGATGATGGCAAAAAACACATAGATCAACACACCGGAGCCCAAGCTTCCCAATGAGAACAAGGCCCAGAGAATCCGCACGATGATAGGATCGATGCCCAGCCAATGGGCGATGCCGGCGCAGACCCCCAACAAGACCCGATCCTCCTTACTGCGTTTCAGAGGCGTCCTCCTGCGCAGTGTCTGATATCCCTGTTTGACACTTTCTTTTACAGATTCACTCTCGGGCATCTTGCTTTTGACGCGTTCAGAAAGGGAGCTGGTCCCCCCAACCTTGCTGAGCAGCATCCAACCGCCAGCGATCAAAAGCAAAGGCCAAAACACCATGCTTACCACACGAAAAACGCCATAGAAGCCGCGCCAAATGACGGGTAGCGCACCGAAATTGGCCAGAAGCCAAAGAACGCCAAGAGCTATGAGGACCCAGGCAATCAGTTGCTTGCTTTGCTCATCGAGTTTGATCACCGGATCTGCGACCTGACCTCGCACGTTATCGCCAACAGGCAGAATAAGCCACATGGCCAGATAAAGCCACAACGCCACGCCGCCTGTGACGATGGTCATCAAGACCCACAACAGACGGACGATGGTCGGATCCATATGGAAATATTCTCCCATGCCGCCGGCAATGCCGGCAAGAACTCGGTCGGCATCACTCCGAAACAGTCGCTTGCGGGCCATGTGCTCTCCTGGGGGAAGTTGATGTTGTTTGGGGCCAGTTGATTTGTGATACGATGTTGTCATGCGACCTCCTTAATTTCGCTAACCAAAAACAGGGAACGATTCTTCAACCCACTCTACGCAGAATTCCCCCATTAGGTTGCAGCCTTCCCACCTATTTTCTCTGACCCTCGGTGCGATTGCCATCCATGAGGAGCTCAAAGTGCGGACTCAAAATCATCTCGACCTTGCAACCAAAGATACCCCGAGACTGTCACAAGCACTACGCCAGCGCCAAACCATTGCCAGATGGTCGTCAGGCGTTCTCCCAAGACCAACCAGCCCAAAACAATCGCCGAAATCAAACGTAATGGCATCAGGCTGGTGATAAGGGCTGGGCTGGCGCCACTGATGGCTGAAATCTGTAACAAATTCGCCAGAATGAATATACCAACGACAACCCACGCGATGTAGCCCCATCCACTCAGCGACACACTCAACCATTGTCCCCAATCCTCTCCAGTCGTCAAGGTTAAAACGAGATACGTGCCCGCCATGGCGATGCTTTGTTGAAACATAATCATGCCATTGCTGGCGTGACTGCGGCTGCTGCGACGGATCATCTGATAATAAAAAGCCAACGCCAACATCGACATGGTTGCTATGCCCAAACCCAGGAGATCATTCGAGCTGAAACCCGCCCATACATGCGACCAATCTGAAATCAACACCAACGCTGCGCCAATCGTAGAAAGCACGAGGGCGCGATAGGTGTAACGGGGCGTGCGTTCACCAAAAAATAGCGCGCCCAGGATGGCGACAAGAAACGGAGTCAATAGATAAATCAATTGCACCCATGTTGCTCGGGTGAGATCGATAGCCACGATATTGGTCACGGAACGCATCACTACAAAGATAGCCAGTCCCCACAGGGCCTTTTCTCGCCACAAAAAGAGGTATACCTCGCGCATGGATTCCATGCCTTCTTTATGTATCATCCAAAGCCCCACCCCCATGGCCACAGTGGTGGCCAACAAAAGCAACGAAAACTTCGGCACTTCCTGCATCGCTCTCTTGGCAAAGACCGGATAGCTACCCCAAACCAGCTGGCCAATTAACCCCAGCCATACATAGAAATAAATAGCATGGTCACCCGTGGTCGACGATGGTGAGGAAGAGGAGGTTGTAGACATGGAAATATGATAACACAAAAAGGGCCGCTTCCAGAGAAAAGCGACCCTTTCGACGACTTTGTTGCGCCCCGACAGAGAGCGGTCTGTCGGGGCGTCTCGAGATCACTGAGACAGGGATTTGATGTAAGCAATGATGTCTTGCAACACCTGGGGATCGAGGTTGGCGTAGGTGGGCGGCATCACTGGTCCATAACCCTCCACTAATTTCGCGTGGGGGTCTACGATGGATTCCAGCAGATAGGCGTCGTCCACCAGAACCGAGCTGCCATCCGCAAGTTTGGTTTCTTCGCCATAGATGCCATGCAGCGAAGGAGCAACTGGGGTGTCTTGATCGGTATGACATGCCTGGCAGCCATTTTTGATAAATGCCTCTTCGCCAGCAACGGGATCGCCCTCGCCAGCTGGCGCTTCGGGCGCCTGCGCCTCCTCGGTGGGGGTGGCCTCTGGCTCTTGTGCGGCTTCGACCGTAGGCTCGGCCTCGGCAGCTTGCGTCGGCTCAGCCATGGGGGCTTCTCCCTCCTGGCCCGCCAGGAAGATGTCAAAGCGCATCTTCAAATACTCGGTATCGCCCTTATCCAGCATTTGCAGCATGGTCTTGAGGGTCGCCTGTCCGCCCATCTGGCCGCATGCAGCCAAAGCCGCTTCCAGCGACGCCTTGGTCGCATCCATATCACCAGCGTCAAAGGCGGCCGCCGCCTCTTGCAAATGCTGCGCCACGGTGGGATTCACCTGCAAGCCGGTGGCAGCAAAAGAAAGCGCATGTATGCTTCGTGCCAGGGTGTCCAAATCGGCGTCACTGAGACGATCGGGACCATAAGGAGCCATGGCTGTGCCTTCCACGCCATTGCGCACGACATGTTTGACATAGCCAACTCCCAAGCCTGCCAGATTGGGGCCGATCATACCCTCTAACTTTTGACCATGACAGGCGTTACAGCCGGCGGCTGTGTAAATCTCCATGGCTTCGGGCGAAAGCTCCATGGCAGTGCCCGGTGGTGCGGCTTCTCCCTGTCCGGGGCCGCCACCGGCCGGAGCGCCTGTTTCGGGCGCAACGCCGCTGAGGGACTTAATATAATCAATCAATGCTTGAATCTGCTCTTCATCGAGATCCGCGCCATAATTCTTGGGCATGATGTCATTGTAGCCCTCGACCAGTTTGGCGCCGGGATCGACGATCGACTCATGCAGATAAGCATCATCCACGGTCACGGTGGTGCCGTCAGCCAAAGTGGTCTCCTTGCCATAGATGCCATGCAGCGTGGGAGCAACCGGCGTGTCTTGATCGGTATGGCAGCCGGAGCATCCCTGCTCGGTAAATATCTGCTCGCCCAGGGCCACATTACCGCCCGGAGCTGGAGTCTCTCCCTCGCCAGGCTTAACCACGGGTTGTCCGCTCAACCAGGCCTGGTAATCCTCCGGCTCCATGGCGATAATCTTGCCGGCCATTTTGGTGTATCCAGTACCGCAATACTGGGTGGTGTAGAATGGATATTCCCCGGGCTTGGTGGCAGTAAACCAAACAGCCGTAAACTTACCTGGCAAAATATCCTGCTGCTGCAAGAAATTGGGAATAAAGATGTTATGCGTCGTGTCCTGTGAGGTCATAATCAAACGGACGGGTTGCCCCACCGGCACATGCAGTTCATCGATCTCGCCCTTGCCATCGGGCGTGTGCTGAAACTTCCACACCCAATGTTTCGTGACGGAGATAATATTTTCGGCATTGTCCGGCACCTTGATGTTGTTCAAATACAACACCGATGACCAAAAGAAAAGGATGATGATCACCACAGTGACGCCAAAAATCCACCATTTGGGAAGCTTCTGCTTATCTGATGGCGCAGCATCCTTTTTAGATTCGCTGCTCAACATCGCCTCAAAGGCCAGCAGCGCGATCCAGATCGCGAAGAAAAAGCCAACCGCCAGCATGGTCAATAGAAGCACATTGACCGACACGGCAGTGGATGATGCCTTTTCGGGAAGGGATAAAAATGTTGGCATAAGGCAAACACCTGCTATGGGGTATTGGGTATTGGCTGTAAGAACTTGCACAGGCTTTTTACGGGGTGTGACGCCTGTGATTCAACCACCAATATCAAACCGATGAGAATCCTGACAAACGCGAGAAACCAGCCATAAAACAGCGTGAGGTCAACGATGAGGCAATCCTTGTTGGGCAATGAGCTCAATAGCCCGATCAATGGGAATTCTGGCGATCCCGGCGCCTTTATCCACCCAGCCATAGCTATGTAACAAGGCATCCTGCTGGGTTTTGTATGCATCCAAATCACTCACCGGATCGATTTGGATGACTGGCTGCTGAAACGCAGTCGTGTCTACCGGGAAAGAGCGAACAGTCGTTGCCTGAATTTGACCATTGAGTGCGGCGTAAAGCCCCACCAACGCGACCAAGAAAATCAGGATCAACAACAATAAGGTGCGTCCATAACCCCCTGATTCATATCCGGGATGACGGGTGTTAGCTGACATGTCCATGCGCCTCCTCCGAAACAGTGGTGACGGGTAATCGAGAATCATACAGGGGCGGGACACTGACTTTGGCCAGGTGGCGGAAGAAAATCGCCATGAACAAACCGCCAATGCCTAGCATACTGGCCAACGACATCCAGGGGAAGATAAACGCCCCTTTGGTATAGGCCGGATAGATGAGCCAAAGCAGGTCAACGAAACGCATGACCAACACCAAATATGCGATCTTCTTCAACCGGCCAGGGGCTCGCTTTGTGCCCCGCACCAACAAGAAGAAGAAGGGCAAGAAGAAATGCAAGAACACGTTGATGATGGCTACCCATTGCCAACCATTTTCGGTGCGGGCAAGGTACCAGGTGGTTTCCTCTGGTAAGTTGGCCGACCAAATAATGAGAAATTGCGAAAAAGCGATATAGGCCCATAACATGATGCTGGCCAATAGCCAGTTGCCCAGGTCGCTGATATCGATGGTCTGAATGACGCCAGACCAGGGCTTATACTGGATCATGCCCATGAGGATGACGATACTGAAAGCAAACCCAGAAGCCAACGCCCCCACACCGAACATCATCCCATAAATGGTGGAGTACCAGTGGGGTTCAATGGACATCATCCAGTCGACTGAAGCAAAGGTAACCGTTACACCAAAGATCAGGATGCCCGGTGCGCTGAGGTTTCGGAGCTTTTTACGCGTGGCCTCATCTTGAGGATTTTCATCCAGCTGGACCGACCATTTTCGCAACAACCAGGCAATGCCGATCCACAACACAAAATAGATTACCGACCGAACGATAAAAAAGGGCACGTTGAGATAGGGGGCCTTATGCTGAAGCAACTCATCATGAGCCACAGCCTCGGCGTGCGACCATTCATAGAGATGTGGGATGCCTACAATCACAATCAAGAAGAGCACGGCCAATAGGGGCAGCGTCATGGTGGCGGCCTCCACCACACGCTGAATGATCAGCCC
>WFTO01000287.1 GCA_015485435.1 Anaerolineae bacterium
CCTTTATACCATTCTCGGCTGGTGTATGGCATGGCGGGCGGGTTTATTCTTTTTTTTACAACGTTATCCCATTTTGGAAATCGCTATCTTACGCTCAGATTGCGTAAAAAAGGGTATGGCATCCGACGAATTTTGTTGGTTGGTGCTGGCGAAGTCAGTCGCACGATCATGAGAACCCTGCTTGCCGAACCGGGGCTTGGTTACGAAGTGCTTGGTTTCCTCGATGATAATCCCCAAAAAGGGGAACGGAACCTGGGGCCCTTTACTGGCCTGGGCCCTATCGATAATCTGCCACAGGTTCTCATCGAAAACCAAGTTGATGAAGTCATCGTAACGTTGCCCTGGCAATATCATCGGCGTATCATGAGTGTCCTCAACCAATGTAATCGGTTAAAAGTTCGAGCTCGCGTTGTCCCCGATGTGTTACAATTAAGCCTCGATAGAGTCGATATTGAGGTGCTGAATGGCATCCCCCTCATCAGCGTCAAACCCCCCGGCATCACTGGCGCCCAATTCGCGATCAAGCGAGCCATGGACCTGGTTTTGGGAAGCATCGGACTTTTGCTGGCGCTACCGCTGATGGGGGTGTTGGCCCTTGCCATCAAACTTGATTCACCCGGACCTGTCCTCTTTATCCAAACCCGCGTTGGACGTAACGGAAAACTCTTTCAGGCCTATAAATTTCGCTCCATGGTACCCGAGGCCGAACGGTTAAAGCCCCAGCTTGAGCAATACAATGAAGCTGATGGCCCCATCTTTAAAATCAAAAACGATCCTCGCCTGACGCGCGTCGGTCGATTTCTCCGCCGCACCAGCCTCGACGAATTGCCTCAAATTTTCAACGTGCTAAAAGGAGAAATGAGCCTGGTCGGTCCCAGGCCCGCTTTGCCAGAAGAAGTGGAACGATATGAGCCATGGCATCGTAAACGATTACAGGCCTTGCCCGGCATGACCGGCTTATGGCAAGTCTCTGGTCGATCCAACCTGAGCTTTGACGAAATGGCCATGCTAGACATTTATTACGTAGAGAACTGGTCTCCTGGCCTTGACATTTCTATTCTCCTCCGCACCATTCCAAAAGTGATAATCGGCGAAGGCGCTTACTGATTATGTCTCTCCTCCCTATTCTCCCAGCCCGATTGCCCGAACTCAGACCCCGTCTGAGCAGCGCTTATGTCACAGCCTGCACAGACTTTCTTCAGCGGATGGTCAGCACGCCTAGCCCCCCGGGCCAGGAGGCGGCATTGGCCCGGCTGGTCGCCGATGAAATGAACAAACTGGGCTTTCGGGAAGTTCATATCGATGACATTGGCAATGTTATCGGCAAAATCGGCCAGGAAGAAGGTCCCATTTTACTGATGGATAGCCATCTCGATACATCGGTCGTAGGCGATCCCACTGCCTGGGAATTTGACCCCTTTGGTGGCGTCGTCCAGGGCGATCGACTCTTTGGCCTGGGGAGTGTGGATGCGAAGGGCTCTCTGGCAGGCATGCTCTACGGGCTGGGGCTCCTGGCGAAAGCAAACCACGGGTTCCCTGGCCAGATTTTGGTCATCATCGTGGTCCAGGAGGAACCAGCGGAAGGCCTTGCCCTGAAAGCTGCTTTGGATGCCCTGGACGTCCGACCTGATTGGGCAGTCATTGCCAAACCGACTGACATGCGTTTGGTCAGAGGACACCGTGGCCGTATGGAGATACGGATCTCGACCTTCGGGCGTACAGCCCATTCGGCAATGCCTGAACAGGGAGAAAACGCCCTTTATGCCGCGGCGAGACTCGTCTTTGGCATTGAGCTGTTGGGCATGGGACTCATGTCCGATCCTGTTTTGGGAAAGGGTTCCATTGCGATCACGAACTTCACGACCCAAAGCAATGTCCGTAACGCCATCCCCGATCGCTGTGACCTCATCATTGACCGCCGACTGACCTTGGGCGAAACCACCTCTCGGGTCCTGGCGGAGCTAGAAGCACTCATCCAACGCGAGGGCGTGCGCGCCAACGTGCGCATTGCTCGCTATCAACAAAACACCTACACCGGACACAAACTTTCCGCTGAAGCCTACTTCCCCGCCTGGCTGTTGCCAGAGGATCATCCTTTGCTTTTACAAGCAACTGCTTCCATTGAACGCCACATGGGCCGAAAACCCGAGGTTGGAATCTGGCGATTTTCCAGCGACGGAGTATATACTATGGGGATCGCGGGCATACCCACAATTGGCTTTGGTCCGGGAAAAAGCCAATTAAGCCATGCCCCAAACGAACACATCCACCTCTCGGATTTGCATCGTAGCATTCCTCTTTATGCGGATCTGGCTCGCGATCTGTTATACGGTTTGAAGAAACTCAAAGTCTAACATCACAGAACCATCGTCCTCGATTGCCCGTTCCGTTATCTCCAAAAACATCGTTCAAACATCGATACGTCGCGAGCGGAGCCGTACTCATCGCCTCTATTCTGCTTCCAATGCAACGTCAACGATAACGAGCATCCTATGACATTGCTGCAAACCATCATCCCTGCGCTCTATCAGAGCGCAGTCTTTTTGTTAATGTTCTATGGTCTCTTTGTGCTGGTCTCGGTTGCGCTATTCCTGCGCTATCGTCGACAACACGACTGGCCTATGAGCGACGCCTCTCCCCAAGAATGGCCCCATGTGACCATCCAGATACCCATCTACAACGAGCGTCATGTTGCTGCACGTGCGGTGCGCGCTGTGGCCGCACTTAACTATCCGGCCGACAAACTGCAAATTCAAGTATTGGATGATTCGACAGATGGCACAACCGCAGTGGTCGCCCGCCTGGTGGCTCGCTTACGCCGTGAAAGAGGCCTAGACATCCTGCACATCCATCGGAAAGATCGTCGCGGGTTTAAAGCAGGCGCCCTGGCAGAGGGATTGGAACTTGCAAAAGGGGAACTTATCGGCATTTTCGACGCCGATTTTGCGCCAGAACCGGAGTGGTTGAAACAAACCGCCGCCGCCCTGATCAGCCATCCGGAACTGGCTTTTGTGCAAACTCGATGGGGACACCTCAATCGCCCCCAAAATTTGATCACAGC